>NZ_CANPVO010000039.1 GCF_947581785.1 Candidatus Palauibacter polyketidifaciens
TACGACGCCGTCACCCCGCCCGTGGTCGGGTTCGTGAGGACGCTCACGTAGGGGATGCCGGCCCTCGCGAGTTGCTCGAGCGCGGCCGCCGTCTTTCCCATCTGCATGAGGGAGAGGATCCCTTCCTGCATCCGCGCTCCGCCCGAAGCGGAGATGATGATGAGCGGGACTCGCCGCTCGAGGGATCGGTCGGCGAGGCGACGGATCTTCTCACCCACCACCGAACCCATCGACCCGCCGATGAAGCGGAAATCCATGGTCCCGAGGTGGACTTCCCTGCCCCCGATCTCACCCCGCCCGGTCCGAATGGCATCCTGGTCGCCGCCTCGCTGCTCCGCCTGCACGATGCGTTCGGCATAGCTGCGGGAATCGACGAACCCGAGCGGGTCGGCGGAGCGCAGGTGCCCATCGTGGAGTTCGGTGAGACCTTCGCCGTCGAGCAGCATCGCCTCGTAGGACTCCGCAGTAATGCGAAAATGATGGCCGCAGTGAGGACAGACGTGGAGATTCTCCTCCAGCCGTCCGCTGTAGAGGATCTCGCCGCATCCCGCGCACCGATCCCACACGTCGCCCGGAAGCTCACGCTTCTGTGAGACCAGCTTGCGCTTTGGTTTGCTGAACCAGGACACTCAGGCCTCCCAGGCCACGCGCTGTACGATCCCGAAGCCCGCGTAAAGCACGAGCAGGAAGCTCCCCCCGTAGCTCAGGAGCGGCAAGGGCAGTCCGATCACCGGCATCATGCCGACCGCCATCCCCAGGTTCACCACGATGTGCGTCAGAAGGACCGCAAAGAGGCAGAATGCGATGAGGCTTCCGAACCGGTCGTCCATCGAGGCTGCGACCTGAAGCACGCGCCAGAGGAGGAAGGCGAAGAGCACCAGGAACAGCGTCACGCCGATGAATCCGAACTCCTCGCCCACGACGGAGAAGATGAAGTCCGTATGCTGCTCCGGGAGGAAGGCGAGCCGCTTCTGGGGGCCGTTTGCGAAGCCGGCGCCGATGAATCCGCCGGAGCCGATCGCGACCTTCGACTGGATGAGGTGCCAGCCGGCGCCGAGGGGATCGATATCCGGATCCAGGAAGACGAGGAGCCGGTTCCGCTGATAGTCGGCGAGCGAATCCCATATGCGGAGCGTGAGCGCGCCCGTGAAGACGTTCGCGAGGAGCACGCCCACCGCCTCCAGGATGAAGAGGCGGTGCACGTACAGGCCGGCGGCGACGACGAGGAACCCGAGACCCCACGCGATCCAGTTGAAGCCGAGCAGGAGACTGAGTCCCGGCGACGCGAGCAGGAAGATCTTGAACAGCGGGATGCCGCTCCAGTACAGCGCGGCGAGCAGGAGCGCTCCGAAGATCATCGCACTCCCGAGGTCCGGTTGCAGCAGCACGAGCGCGAACGGGACGAGCGTGATGACGGCGGGCTTCAGAAGTTCCAACAGCCGCTCGTACGGTCCCGGCGCCCCCCCCATCACGCGCGCCAGCATGAGGATCGTCCCCAGTTTCGCGACCTCCGCCGGCTGCAGCCGCCCGGGGCCGAGTTCGAGCCAGCTCCCGTTCGGACCCGTCCCGATGAACAGCACGAGGATGAGGAGGAGTACGCTGATCCCGTAGGCCCACGGCGCCAGCCACTCGAGGAAACGGAGCGAGAAGCGGGAGGTCACGGCGAGCGCGACGATCGCCACACCGAACCAGTAGAGCTGGCGAACCCAGATCCCGGTGGCCAGCGACGGCACGTCGACGAGGCCGGCCGAGTAGATCATCGCGATCCCGAGTCCGGTCATGAACAGCACCAGCGCGAGGAGCGTCGGGTCTCCCACGCCCGGGATTCGCAGCCGGGCGATCATCCGCCCGCCCGCGTCGGAAGCGCTTCCGCCGGACGGACGCCGGGCGAGTCCTCCGGCGGCAGCCCGAGCGTCTGGAGGTGACGGTCCACGATCCCGGCCGCGAGAGGCACGGCGAGCGACGGGGCCCCGTCGGGGTGCCCGTGCTCCACGACCGCCGCGATGACGATTCGCGGGTCGTAGGCCGGTGCGAACCCCACGAACCAGGAATGGGGCTCGCCGTGCGGGTTCTGGGCCGTGCCGGTCTTCCCGGCCAGGGTCCAGCGGGCCAGGCGGTTGCCGTACGCGGTGCCGCCGGGCTCGTTCACGACCCGCGCCAGCGCGTCGACGAGCTCGCGCCGCTGGACCTCCGGGAGATCGAGCGTCCAGTCCGCGCGCTGCTGCGCGAGCATCTCATCCCGTACGAGGTGGGGTATGACGGGCGCCCTCCCCGTCGCCAGCGCCGCGTAGAACTGGGCCATGGCGAGCAGCGTCTGCTCGTTTTCTCCCTGCCCGATCGAGAGGTTCCACACGACGGCTTCGGTCCACCTGCCGCGCCCCAGCCGGTCGTCGTACCACTGTCGGGAGTCGGGGAAGAGGCCCGACCTTTCGGAAGGAAGGTCGATCCCCGTCGTGCGCCCGAAACCGAACTCCCCCACCCCCGCGAGGAGCGGGTCGAGGCCGATCCGCTGCCCCGCCTGGTAGAACCAGACGTTGCACGAGTGCTTGATCGCTTCGGAGAGGTTCAGGCGACCGTGTCCCCTCGACAGCCAGCAACGGAAGTAGCGGGTGTGATACCAGAGCCCGCCATCGCATGTGTCGGCGTGGTAGGTCTCGATCGCGAGGTCGGCCGTCTTCATCCCGATGGTCGACATGACGAGCTTCCATGTGGATCCCGGAGGGTAGGAAGCCATGGAGACCCGGTCCAGCAGTGGCTCGTCCGGGTGTTCGCGAAGCGCGTTCCACAGGTCCAGGGGGATGCCGCCGATGAACGCGTTGGGGTCGAAGGTGGGGTGGCTGTAGAGCAGGAGCACCTCTCCGGTGACCGGGTCCAGCGCCACGACGCCGCCCCGCATCCCTTCGGGAAACACCGAATCCGCGTACATCTGCAGGTCGAGATCGATGCCGAGATGCAGGTCATCTCCGGGCACCGGAGGCTGCGCCTGCGCGACCCCCAGATCCCGCACGACGGAACCCAGGGCGTTCACTTCCGCGTAGCGGATCCCGTCACGCCCGGCCAGCCTGTGCTCGTACTGCTGCTCGAGCCCCGCCTTTCCGACCGACTGGCCGGATTCGTAGCCGGCGTACTCGGTTCGAGCCAGCTCTTCCTGACTGATCTCCCCCACGTAACCGATCATGTGCGCGACCGCGGGCCCCGCCGGATAGCGCCGGTGCGGCCTCTGATCCACCACGACGCGCCGAAACCGGGGTCGGCGCTCCTCGATGAACGCGACCTGCTCGAAGTTCGCGTTCTCGCGCACGACGAGCGCCTCGCCCGGACGGTCCCGATTGCGCGACAGCAACGCGGCGCGCCGCTCGGGCGACAGTTCCAGCCGCTCCGCGAGGCGATCGAGTCCGGCGGAGATGGAATCGCGGGGACCGGGCAGCATCGACACATCGTACCCGGGCACGTTGTCCGCGATGGCCCGTCCGTGGCGGTCGTAGATGGTCCCGCGCGGCGCCGGAACCGTGATGGTCCGCAGCCGGTTCTCGCTCGAACGGAGCGTGTACAGATCGCTGCTGAAGATCTGGAGATTGATGAACCCGGCGGCGACGATCGAAAGGCAGAAGAAGATCGCGCGCGCCGCCCAGCGGCCTCGCTGTTTTCGGATCGAGCGGTGTTCGTTGTCCCCCTTCACATCCTCCCCTTCACCTCGTGGCGGCCGAAACCAGCCTTTCCGCGACCCAGCACCCCGCCGTTGTCAGCGCGGCCGATCCGACACTGTCGACGAGCAGGGCGCCTGCCGACCAGTCTCCGACGACGATGATCGCGACCGCAGACCGCAGGAGCCACGTCCCGACGAAGACGAAGACCGGCGTGACCCTGTCCGAGTCCGAATAGATCAGGTGTCGCACCCAGCCGACGAGCGCCCCGGTCAACGAGAAGAGTAACATCGTGAGGCCCATCGGTCCCAGCGAGATCGATGCTTCCATGAGGCCGATCACGCACCCGAAACCCGCGGCCCGTCCCCATCGGAGTTGCAACGAGCCCAGTATCAGGCCGCCGGCGACGAGGTCGGGCACCACCGGCCAGCGGCTCCAGAGCGGATGCAGGGCGAAGTGCAGAAGCAGCAGGAGCGCGGCGACAAACCACTTTCCGGCCGGACTCATCGACGGACCGAAGCGGTGTCGGTTGGCGCGGGCTCGGGTTCCGTCGGCGCAGAGTCGAGCTCGGTCAGTGCAGACGCCGTGTCCGCCTCGACGTTGGCCGGCAATGCCGGCCGATTCCACACGAACACGTCCCTGACCTCTTCCGGACGCACGGAGGGCTCCACGAAATAGCGCTTCATCCAACCCGCTTCCGCCTCCGCGGGTTCGCGGATGTGCCCGACAGGCACGCCCGGCGGATAGACGCCGGAGAGCCCCGTCGTGACGAGCAGGGTCCCCGCCGGGATGTCCGCCTGGAAGGGCGCCCCCTCGAGGAGGAGCACCGGCTGCCCCCCGTCCGCGCGCTCCGGCCGCACGAGCCCCGTTACGCCTTCGCCTTCGGCCAGAACGCTGACCCGGAAGTCGGGATGGCTCCAGAACTCGCCCCGCCCCCCGCGGCCGTGAGGGGCCCTGACGACGCCGACCAGCCCGATCCCGGTGAAGACGGCGACAGGAAACTCGCGACCTCGAAAATCAGGTCCCGACAACACGAACAGGTCCGGATTGCCGACGTTGGGGCGTCCCGGGTAGACGACCGCCGCCTCGACCGAGCCCGCGGGAAGCGCCGCGAGAACCTGCGCCGAAGACTCTTCCCCGACCGGCGCCGCCCGGTCCCGGTAGCGCAGCAGGAGTTCCGTGAGGGAGTCCCGCTCCGCCAGCAGGCCCTCGACGCGGCGCTCCATCTGTCCCCGCTCGGCGGCGAGGCGATGGAGCAAAAGGAACGGGTAAAGAGCGGTAGCGCGGACTGCGGATTCCACCTGGCTCTCGAGTGCGCTGGACAAACCCGCGGCGATGCCGCTGAGGCTGAGGGCGAGGGAGAAGAAGACCACATCGAGCAGCTTGCGGCCCCGCGGCCGGACGCCCTGGTAACTCACAGGGGGCGATTCAGAACGGGCTCGGCGTCAACTCGTGAGAACTCCACGATACCGTCCAAATTCCTCGAGGATTTTCCCGCAACCCCGAACGACACACGTAAGCGGTTCCGCATCGACGTGGATGGGGAGTCCCGTCTCCTCGCCCAGCAACGTATCCAGCCCCCGCACGAGGGCGCCCCCCCCCGTCATGACGACCCCCCGATCCACGATATCGGAGGCGAGTTCCGGCGGCGTGATCTCCAGCGCCCGCCGCACCGCCGCCACGATCTGCTGGATCGGCTCCTGCAGACACTCGCGGACTTCGGCCGAATGGATCCGCACGGTCTTCGGAATGCCGGAGACGAGATCCCGCCCCTTGACCAGCATCTCCTTGTCGTCGTCCGTGGGATAGGCCGAGCCGATCTGGATCTTCACGGCTTCCGCCGTCGGCTCGCCTATGAGGAGGTTGTAGTTCTTGCGGAGGAAGGAGACGATCGTCGAGTCCAGTTCGTCCCCGCCGACCCGGATCGACGTGTCCGCGACCGATCCCGAAAGCGCGATCACGGCGATTTCGCTCGTCCCGCCGCCGACATCGATGATCATGTTGCCCGTCGGCGTCTCCACCGGCAGTCCGACGCCGACGGCCGCCGCCATCGGTTCCGCCACCATGTAGACTTCCTTGGCGCCGGCGGCGTGCGCGCTGGACCGGACGGCCCGGCGTTCGAGTTCCGTGATCCCGGACGGTACGCCGACCACGACGAGCGGTCGAATCTTGAAGAACCGCGTGGTTATCACTTCCTTGAGGAAGTAGCGGATCATCATTTCCGTGATGTCCACGTCGGCAATGACGCCGTCCTTCAGCGGTCGGACCGCTTCGATCCCGCTCGGCGTGCGGCCGAGCATGCGCTTGGCCGCGAGGCCGATCCCTTCAATGCGTCCGGTTTCCTTTCGAACCGCGACGACCGACGGTTCGTTGAGGACGATACCCTCGCCTTCAACGTGAACGAGGGTGTTCGCGGTCCCCAGATCCACTCCGATCTTGCTGATCGGCAGGAAGTTACCCCGCAGCGACCACGTTGCCATCTAGAAGGCCGCCCTTCCGGGCCGGCGCAAGATCGGTGGGCTGAAGGACACGGGTGGGACCCCTCCAAAGCGGCGAATCTTCCCGGAGACAGCCAGTCCGGGTGAAGGACGCCGAAATGTAAACGGACTTTCGAATGCAGGAAAGTCGCCGCGCGGCTCCTCAGGCGGCCCGTGGCACAACCTGGCGCCGGCGCCGGGAGCGGTGCGGGGTTCGCCCGATAAGCCCCCCCGGCGGACGGGACTCACGCGGCGGGCACCTCGAGGGGCGTGTATTCGAGATCGAACGCCTGCGCGACCGCCTCGTACGTGACCCGCCCTCCCGCGATATTGACTCCCAGGGCAAGGTCCGGGTCCTCGTCGCATGCAGCCTTCCACCCGCGATTCGCCAGGTTCAGCACGTAGGGGAACGTCGCGTTCGTCAGGGCCAGAGTGGAGGTTCTCGGGACGGCCCCCGGCATGTTCGCCACGCAGTAATGGATGACTCCGTGGACGGTGTAGATGGGGTCGTTGTGGGTCGTCGGGCGGGCGGATTCGACACAGCCGCCCTGATCCACGGCCACGTCGACGATGACGGAACCGTCCTTCATCCGCCGCAGGTCGTCGTGTCGCACGAGCTTCGGCGCCTTTCCGCCCGGGACGAGCACGGCGCCGATCACGACATCCGCGCGTTCGATCTGCTCCAGGATCGAGTGGCGATTCGAGTACAGCGTGTCCACGTTGGCCGGCATGACCTCCGCCAGGTATCTGAGGCGCGGGAGATTGACGTCGAGAACCGTCACGTGGGCGCCGAAACCCGCCGCGATCGTCGCTGCGTTCGCGCCGACGACGCCTCCTCCGAGGATGACGACTTCGGCCGGGAGGACCCCCGGCACGCCGCCGAGAAGGATCCCGTACCCGCCCGCGATCCGCTCCAGGTTCTTGGCTGCCTGCTGGATCGCCATGCGCCCCGCCACCTCGGACATCGGCGTGAGAAGGGGGAGTTCGCCGGTCGGAAGCTGGACCGTCTCGTAGGCGATCGCGACGCAGCCGCTCTCCAGCGTACGGTGCGTAAGGCGTTCGTCCGCCGCGAAGTGGAAGTAGGTGAAGATGACCTGGCCGACCCGCATCCGGTCGTATTCGGATTCGATGGGCTCCTTGACCTTCACGACGAGTTCGGCCCGGTTCCATACCTCGTCCGCCGTCCCCAGCACCTGCGCCCCCGCGGCGACGTACATGTCGTCCGGAAAGCCGCTGCGCAGCCCCGCGTCACGTTCGACGCACACCTCGTGGCCGGCCGCGACGAGGGCGGTCGCGCCGGCCGGAACGAGGGCGACGCGGTTTTCGTCCGTCTTTATCTCCTTTGGTACGCCAACAATCATCTTCGCTCCCTCCCAGGCGCCAACTCGAGCGTCGCGAGCCGTTCGGGTGAAAAATATGCGGCGGCCTCGAGACATTGCGCACGGTCCACCGCGTCGATTCTCGCCGCCACCTCGTCCAGGGTGCGATACTCGTGGCCGTACAGGGCAACCCCGGCAAGCCGGTTCATTCGGCTTGCCGGCGATTCGAGCGAGATCAGGACCTGTCCCTTCAGCTGACTGCGGGTGTCGTCCAGCTCCTGACGCGTCAATCCCTCCCGCGCGAGAAGGGCCAGTTCCTCATCCAGCGCCTCGCGCGCATCCTTCGCGGTCTCGGGCCGGGTCCCGACGTAGGCGCCGACGTGGCCCGCCTGCTCGTGGAAGCCGTGGAAGCTGTACACGGCGTAGGCGAGGCCGCGCGTTTCCCGGATTCTCTGGAAGAGCCGCGAACTCATTCCGCCGCCGAGAGCGGTCGCCGTCACATGGATGGCGTAGCGAAGAGGATCGCGGTACGGCACCGAGAGTCCTCCCGTCACGATGTGCGTCTGTCGGCCGCCCTCGCGCCGCATGCGCCGGAAGCCCGATTCGCCGACCGGCGACGGCGGGTCGGGCGGTCCGGGGGCGGCGGCGCGGTCGGGGACCCAGCGGGCGAGTCCCTCCACGAGATCCTCGTGCTCCACCGCTCCCGCCGCCGCCACGACGACGTTCCCCGGCCGGTACGCGCGTTCGTGCACCTCGGCCACCGCGGACACGGTGAGTCCCCCCACCGACTCGCGGGTGCCGAGGATCGGTTCGCCATACGGATGTCCGCCATAGAGAGAGCGCGCGTGCGCCTCGAAGGCGATGTCCTCAGGCACCTCCGCCGCGGAGGCGATCTCTTCCAGCACGACCTCCCGCTCCACGTCCAGGTCCCGTTCCGAGAGCCGTGGAAAGAAGCAGAGATCGCACAGCACGTCGAGCGCGGCATGGAGAGCCCCCGCGGGCACGCGCGCCTGGAATGCGGTGAACTCGTGGGTCGTATAGGCGTCGAGCGCGCCGCCGAGGCGTTCCAGCTCCCAGGCAAGATCGCGCGCGGACCGCCGGCGCGTCCCCTTGAAGACCATGTGCTCCAGCAGATGGGACACGCCGCCGTGCGCGGCCCCCTCGTGAACGCGACCCTGTCGCACCCAGAGGCCGATGGCGACGGAGCGCACGGAATCCATGCGCTCGCTGAGCACGACAGGGCCATCCGGGAGACAGGTTCGGTACACCTCCCGGTCGAGCCGCCCTCCCGTGCCGGCGAGCAGTCGCAGTTCCCGAGCCGGCCCGCGCGCAGGCGGGCCGGGACGTGACGTGGTCAGGCCTACTCGGCGGGGGCGAGGGCCGCGCGCCGGGAGAGCTTGAGACGGCCGCGGTCATCCACGGCGAGCAGCTTCACCTTCACCTCGTCGCCGGGGCTCACCACATCCTCCGTTTTGGCGGTGCGACCCTCCTCGAGTTCCGAGATGTGGCACAGACCCTCGACACCGGGGATGATCTCGACGAAGGCGCCGAAGTCCGTGGTGTTCTTTACGACGCCTCGGTAGACCCGCCCGACCTCCGGCTCCTGAACGATGCCCTCCACCATCTCGCGCGCATGCTGCGCACCCGCGCCCGAGGGCGCCGCGATGGTGACCGTGCCCGAGTCGTCGATGTTGACCTCGGTCCCCGTCTCCTCCTGGATCATCCGGATCGTCTTCCCCTTCGGCCCGATGACCTCGCCGATCTTCTGCGGGTTGATCTGCAGGGTGACGATCCGCGGCGCGTGCGGCGACATCTCTTCGCGGGCCGCCTCGAGCGTCTCGTTCATCGCCTCGAGGATCCGCAGCCGGGCTTCGCGCGCCCGGGCCAACGCCTCCCGCAGCGTGTCGACGGAGAGCCCGTCGGCCTTGATGTCCATCTGGACGGCCGTGATCCCGCGCTGGGTGCCGGCGATCTTGAAGTCCATGTCGCCGAGGGCATCCTCCACGCCGAGGATGTCGGTCAGCACCTCGACCTTGTCACCCTCCTTGACGAGCCCCATCGCGATCCCCGCGCACGGAGCCCGCATCGGAACGCCGGCGTCCATGAGGGAGAGCGATCCGCCGCAGACCGAAGCCATCGAACTCGACCCGTTCGACTCCAGGATATCGGAGACGACCCTGATCGTGTACGGAAAGTCCTCGTACGCCGGAAGCAGGGCCTGGAGCGCGCGCTCGGCGAGCATGCCGTGGCCCGTCTCGCGGCGGCTCGTGCCCCGGAACATCCGCACTTCGCCGGTGGAAAAGCCGGGGAAGTTGTAGTGGAGCATGAAGGACTTCGACGTCTCTTCGCGCACATCGACGGAATCGATCCGCTGCTCGTCCCTCACCGTTCCGAGCGTCGTCACTGCAAGCGCCTGCGTCTGGCCGCGCGTGAAGAGCGCCGAACCGTGCGTTCGCGGCAGGAGGCCGACGTCGCAGGTGATGTCGCGGACGTCGTTCATGCCGCGACCGTCGATCCGTTCGCCGTCTTCGAGAATGCGGCGGCGCATGATCCCCTTCTCCAGCTTGCGCAGGGCTGCGCCGACATCGCCGGAGCAGTCGGGGTGGTCCGCCTCGAGCCGCTCGGTGAGAGCCTGGCGCAGCGCCGACAGGACGCGCCCGCGCTCTTCCTTGTCCGCGATCCTCAGCGCATCCCCGACCTGTCCGGCCGCCTGCTCCGTGACCTTGCTCACGACCTCCGGATCGGGTCCGACGGGCTCGTACTCGAACGTGTCCGGGGCTCCGGCCATCCGAACCAGCTCGCGCTGAAGCCCGATCAGCTCGACGATCGCCTTCTGCCCCACCTGCATCGCCTCGAGGAATTCGTCCTCGGTGGCTTCGAGGCAGGCGCCCTCGACCATCACGATCGAGTCCTCGGATCCGGCGACCACGATCTCCAGGTCGCACATCTCGAGGTCGTCGAAGGTCGGGTTGACGAGCCAGTCGCCGTCGCGGCGCGCGACGCGGACGCCGGCGATGGGCCCGCCCCACGGGATCGGAGACAGGAGGAGCGCGGTCGAGGCGCCCAGCATGCCGATGACATCGGCGTCGTTCTCCTGGTCGGCCGAGATGATGAAACAGACGACCTGCGTGTCGTTCCGGTAATCCTCCGGGAAGAGCGGCCTGAGCGGCCGGTCGATCTGCCGTGCCGAGATCGTTTCCTTCTCGCCGGGCCGGGTTTCCCGCTTGATGAACCCGCCGGGGAACTTGCCCGCGGCGTAAGTCTTCTCGCGGTACTCGACCGTGAGGGGGAAGAAGGGGAGATGCGTCGGCTTGCGGTCCGCCGTGGCGGTGACGAGCACTGCGGTCTCCCCGTACTGCACATAGACGGCGCCATCGGCCTGCCGGGCCATTCTGCCCGTCTCCAGGATCAGGGGCCGTCCGTGGAATTCAGTTTCGATTCGGTGTGTCATTCTGTTCTTCTCTTCTTCTTTCGAGTGTGGCGCCGCGGGATTCCGCGCGCCGCGCCGGCCTCTCATCGGACCGGACGTTCATGGTTTCTTTTCGACTCTGGCTTCTTCGATTCAGCACCCCGGCTGGGGGGATCCGGCGCGGTACGAGGGAAGGAAAGCGGGGGCCCGACGATGCGGGCCGGCGGAAGCGGAGGCGGAAGTCTGCGGAGCGGGCCGGCGCCTCAATGGCGTAGCCCGAGCTCCTCGATGACCGCTCGGTAGCGGTCGAGATCCGTCCGGCGGAGGTAATTCAGCAATCGACGGCGCCGGCCTACCATCTTCAGTAGTCCGCGACGGCTGTGATGATCCTTCGGATGATCCCGGAAATGCCCGGTCAACTCCTCGATGCGAGCCGTGAGCAGTGCGATCTGCACCGGAGCCGACCCCTGGTCGTTCTCGCGCCGCGAGAACCCTTCTATGATTTCCTGCTTCTTTGTCTTTTCCACGTCTCTCTATTATCCCTCGATCCGCCGCTCCGCTTTAGCCCGCGGAGCGACCGGCAAGATGGCGGTGCTCCGCCGTGCCGCTTCACATACAGTCCATAAAACTAGAATCTACACGCGTCTCTGTAAAGGTAAGCTCGTGCGCTCACCTGCCGGACGGGTTCGTCACCGGGCAATCGGGACCGGCGAGGGCGGGCTCGAAGATCACGGCGCGGGCGATCCCGCCTTCTTCCCGCACACCGAACAGGAGCTGATCATCTCCCGAGCCCCTGAGCGCCTCATCACGCCGGGTACGCGCGATGAGTGCACCGCTCGCGGGATCGATCACATCCAGGATGGTGTCGAGGAGCCGGTCGAGGTCGAGCGGCGACGGCGCGGCGGCGGCGTTCGCCTCCCGGTTCTCGTCGGCGACCCAGGTGCCCGCCCACAGCAGGCCGCGGTCGACACGAAGACTGATGACGATGGAGGGGGCCGGCGCCGTCACGGGCGCCCCGGGCTGCGGCGGTCCGGGGTCGAACCACTGCGGGTCCCCGCCCAGACGTATGACCGGCTCGCTCCCGCCTTCCGGATCCCACGCCTCGAACCCGTATTCCCCGGCCCGGGTCGTCCACACCCTGCCCTGCCCGTCCAGGGCGATGGGGGCGCGAAAGAAGTTCACGACCCACGACGCGACGGGCACGGCACCGAGGCTCGCAAGTCGGACTCCATCGCTGCCGACGATTTCCGTCGTCGCACTCAGTCGATCGTCGATCTGGCCGAACCCCGAGATGGCGTGACGTTCCCCGGCTGCGAGGGCCACGAAATCGAGCCCGTGAAGGCTTCGGATATCCGTCGTTTCGAGCAGTCCCCCCTCCTGGGACACCTGCGTGATGCGGCGGTTGACGAGGTCCAGAACCCACAGGCTTCCGTCCGGCCCGACACGGATCCGGCCGGGCACGCGGAATTCGCCCGGACCATCGCCTCCCCGGCCGAAACGATCGCGGAACCCACCCTCCTCGTCGAACACAAGCAGTTGTCCGCGGTTCTCGACGCTCGCCACGATGTATTCGCCCGCCGCTGTGCGCGTGATTTCCGGACGGCTGCCGATCGTTCCCGGATCGCCGGGTCCGCCGAGTCGAAGGACTTCGCGGAGTTCAACGGCACATGCCCCCGGACCTTCGACCATCGGGATGAGCGACTGGGCAAGCGTCGGCGACGGCATGGCCGCGCAGGCCGCGAGCGCCAGGCGCCACGGGTTTCCCGGTCGAACCATCGGCGTCCGCCTCATGACCGCCGCCTCCTGAAGTACTCGAGGCCGTCCGCGAGGTCCCGGCGCATCTGCGCGGCGAGATCGTCTCCCGACGCGAAGGTCCGCACCTCGCGCAGCCGGTGTAGGACGTCGACGATCACGCACTCTCCGTAGATGTCACGCTCGAAATCGATGAGAAAGAGTTCGATGGCCGGTGGAGAGCCCGCAAAGGTCGGCCGGGCGCCGAGGTGCAGCAGTCCATCGGCGACTCCGGAGCCGAGCGTGGCGCGCACCGTGTAGATGCCCTCGGCAGGAAGGAGTTTGTCGGGAGGGGGATGCGTGAGATTGGCGGTCGGAAAACCGAGCGTCCTGCCCCGTCCCAACCCCCGGATCACGGTGCCGCGGAACGAATACGGACGACCGAGGCCCGCGGCCGCGCCCTCCATGTCGCCCGCCGACACCGCCTCCCGAACCCGGGTGGATGAGGCGGGGGATCCGCCCGCCTCGACGCCTCCGACGACGGAGACCTCGAACCCGTGGACTCTACCCAGCCGCTCGAGCACGGAGACGTCCCCGGCGCGCCCGCGCCCGAACCCGTGGTCGTACCCGATCACGATCTCCGCCGGGCGAAACCGCGGCACGATGAGGTCCTCCACGAACGCTTCGGGAGAGTAACGGGAGAACTCGCGCGTGAAGGAGATGAAGGCGGCGTAGTCGAGGCCGAGCTGGGCGAGAATGTCCTTCTTCTCGTCCGGTAGCGTGAGGAGGGCAGGGGCGACTTCGGGACGCACGATGCTCAATGGGTGCGGGTCGAACGTGAGGAGCACGGCATGACCATTTCGTGCGCGTGCGCGCCTCCGAACGTCGCTCAGGATCGCCTGGTGTCCGAGATGGACCCCGTCGAAGGTCCCCACGGAGACGACGGTGCCCCGAACGTACGGAGGGAGCCCGCTCACGCGGGGAACACCTTCTTCGGATGGAGGCGACCGCCGCGCTCCTCGGCGATGGCCAGGAGGTCGTCGGAGGCGTACAGCGCGACCGGGTTCGCGGTGCCCTCTCCCGAGTTGCGCGCGCTCCCCGGCGGGGGCAGCACCTCTCCGCGCTCGACCGATCGTCCGTGCCGGACCTCGTCCCGCTCTCCGCCGTTCAATTCGCGCCGCCACAGCCACGGCAGCGCGGCCATCCCGGAGCGCCAGGCCGTGGACGCCGCGGCCACGGCTTCCGCCGCCGCATTGGGAGAGGTCGCCTCGCCCACCCCGAAGGGGCCGATCGCGGTGCGGCGCAACTCCGTCAGGTGCGCCCCCGGCCCGAGATCTCTCCCGATGTCGCGGGCCAGCGCACGCACGTAGGTGCCGGTGGACACGCTCGCGCGGAAGCGAACCCGGGGCAGATCGATCTCCGTCACCGCGATCTCGTGGACCGTCACCTCGCGTGCTTCGAGCCGGGGACGCTCCCCGCGGCGGGCCACCGCGTAGGCGCGCTCACCACCCGCACGGCGCGCGGAGTAGGCCGAGGGCACCTGTCGTCCGACGCCCTCGCGAGCCGCCAGGGAAGCCAGGATCGCCTCCGCATCCAGCTCCTGCCAGGCGGCGTCTTCCGATACGGTTTTTCCCGTGAGATCGTCCGTGTCCGTCTCCCGCCCGAGCGCCATCGTCGCATCGTAGGACTTCGGGAGTTCGTGGTAGAGATCGGCGAGTCGAGTGAAGGATCCGACGAGCGACAGGAGGAGCCCCGTCGCGAAGGGGTCGAGCGTCCCGGTGTGGCCGACCCGGCGCACGCCCAGCCTCCGGCGGACCCGAAGGACGATGTCGTGTGAGGTAGCTCCCGCCGGCTTGTCGACGAGGAGCAGACCGGCTTCATTCGTCACGCGATCCCTCGTCCCCGCGAGCCTGGCGCAGCAGTTCCTCGATCCGGCTCGCGTGCTCGGGCGTTTCGTCGGGCAGGAAGCGAAATTCGGGGATCTTCCGCAACCGGAGCGACCGGCCGAGTTCCCGTCGTATGAACCCCACCGCGTGTTCCAGACCCTCGATGCCTTCCGATACGTCCTCGTCGGAGCGAATGTAGACGGTGGCGAAAGAGAGATCCTTCGTCGCCCGCACATCGGTCACGACCACGCCGTCGAGACGCGGGTCCTTGAGCGACCCGAGAAGGAGGCGCGTGAGTTCTCGCCGGAACAGTTCGCCCAGCCGTTCGCTCCGGTGACGATGGGTCACGCGCTCCCCCGCGCCGGGCAGCCGGCCTTCACAGGAACTCTGTCTCGGACTCGACGACGTGCGCCCGCGGGTCGGACCTCAGAAAAAGGTCGACGCGTCCGAGAACGGACTCGGCGTGCCGACGTTCGCCCGATACGACGCAGGCCGTGATCTCGGCCATCGAGGCCCGGTCGCGAAGCCCGGTCTCGGCGGCGGAAACCCGGAACTTCAGGATCGTGCGCTCACGCAGACCGCGGATCACCGAACGCTTCGCCTTGAGCGACCGGCAGCCCGGGAGGTGAAATACCCAGCGGCGCACCCCGATGACGGCCATAACGCCCCGCGGAAGGTCAGCCCGCCGGTGCTCCGGAGAGGGTGCGCGCGACCTCCACCACCTCGTAGCACTCGATCACATCGCCGACCTTGATGTCGTTGTAGTTCTCGATCGAGATGCCGCACTCGTACCCGTCCTTCACCTCGCGCACATCCTCCTTGAACCGCCGCAGGCTGTCGATCCGACCCTGGTAGATCTGGATCTGGTCGCGCAGGAGGCGGATCGGAAGGTTGCGGCGCATCGTGCCGGACTGGACGTAGCAGCCGGCGATCGTCCCCGCCTTCGGGACGCGGAAGAGCTCACGGATCTCGGCCATGCCGACCGTGATCTCGCGCTGCTCGGGCGCGAGCAGGCCTTCGAGCGCGAGACGGATCTCCTCGACTGCTTCGTAGATCACGTTATAGATCCGGATCTCGATCGACTCCCGTTCCGCGGCGACCACCGCTCCGGCGTCGGGCCGGACGTGGAAGCCGACGATGATCGCCTCCGAAGTCGAGGCCAGAAGAATGTCGGACTCGTTGATGCCGCCGACCGCCCGGTGGATGACCTCGACCGAAACCTCGTCGGTGGACAGCCGCTCGAGGCTGTCGGAGAGCGCCTGGACCGACCCATCCGTATCGCCCTTGATGACGACGTTCAGGCGCGCGCCCTTGCCCGCCTTGACCGCGGCGAAGACATCCTCGAGCCGCGTCCCGGTCGCCCGGCGGCGGATGTCCTTCTCCCGCTCGAGTTGCTGGCGCCGCGAGACGATCTCGCGAACTCTCGCCGCGGAAAGGGCGACGAGCGAATCCCCAGCCTGCGGTACGCCCTCCATCCCGAGCACCCGCACGGGGATCCCCGGGCCGGCGCTCGTGACTTTTCGGCCCCGCTCATCGAGGAGCGCGCGGACACGCCCGCCGTAGAGTCCGCAGACGAAGTCGGCGCCGACCTCCAGCGTCCCCCGCTCCACGAGCACGGTCGCAACCGGACCCATGCCGCGGTCGAGCTGCGCCTCGACGACGGTCCCGCGGGCCTCTCTCTCCGGGTTCGCCTTCAGCTCGAGGATCTCCGCCTGCAGAAGGACCTTCTCCAGAAGGTCGTCCAGCCCTTCGCCCGTCTTCGCCGAGACCTCCGCGCCGAGGATCTCGCCGCCGAAGTCCTCGAGGACGACTTCGCGCGCCAGGAGTTCCCGCTTGACGCGATCGACGTCCGCCGACGGGAGGTCGACCTTGTTCACCGCGACGACGATCGGCACCGACGCGTTCCGGGCGTGGCTGATCGCTTCGATCGTCTGAGGCATCACGGAGTCGTCGGCAGCCACCACGAGGATCACGATGTCCGTGACTTCCGCGCCGCGCGCCCGCATCGCCGTGAACGCCTCGTGGCCTGGCGTGTCGAGGAAGGTGATCGTCCGGCCCCCGGCGAGGACCACGTGGTACGCGCCGATGTGCTGGGTGATGCCTCCCGCCTCTCCCGCGATCACGTTCGTGCTCCGGATACGGTCGAGCAGCGAGGTCTTTCCATGGTCGACGTGGCCCATCACGGTCACGATCGGCGGCCGGGACACCAACTGGCTCTCGTCCTCGGGCACGTCTTCGTCGTCGCTCGCGAGGTCCGCCTCGAAGCCCTCCTCCCGGATCGCCGTGAAGCCGGCCTCTTCGCAGATCAGTTCGATCTGGCCGAAGTCGAGCCGCTGATTGATCGTCACCATGAGGCCGAGGTTCTTGAACGCCGAAGTGATGATGGCCTGCGGCGGGACCTCGATCAGGTCGGCGAGTTCGGACACGGTGAGGAACTCGTTGACCCGAACCGTCGCCTTCTCCGTGCGCTGTTCGAGTTCGCGCTGCTCGCGCTCCGCCTCGCGCTGCTGTTGCTGCGTTTCGCGCCGCCGCTTCCGCGGCGAGGACTGCCCCATCGCGGCGAGCGTCTTGCGGAAATTCTGCTGGACGGCGTTTCGATCCACGCGCCGCCGCTTCTTCCCGTCTCCGCCGCGCGATTTCTTGCGACCGTCGACGGTGTAGCCTTCGGCCGAGATTCGCACCTTGCCGCCGGGACCCGCCGAAGCTCTTGGGCCGGAGGGCGCGGAGGGAGCCGCGGGCGACGGCATGTCACGGCGGACCGGCTTCGGCCGACGCGCGGGGCGCGCCGGAGCGTCCGGCTCCTCCGCTGCCGCTTCCGTCTCCGCCGGTTCCGCTTCGGGTTCGGCGATTTCCGTCTCCGCCGACTCCGCCGTCTCGACGGGCGCTTCGGCCGCCGCCGGCTCGTCCGCCTCCGGAGCCGGCGCCTCGGGTTCATCGGCGAGCTCCCGAGCGATTTCGGCTTCAGGCTCGACTTCGGGCTCAGGCTGCGGCGTCTCGGTCACAACATCGGGCTCGGGCCCGATCTCGGTCCCGACCGCGGTCTCGGCCTCCGCCGGAGATTCGATTTCCGGCACATCGGTGGCCGCAGCAGCCTCCTCTTCCGCAATCTCGGGGGGCGGCTGGACCTCTTCTTCAGCCTCGATCTCCGTGGTCGCGGTCGTGAGCGACGCGGGAGCGGCCCTCCGCCGGCGACGGCGTCGCCGCACGGGAGCCGCGGTACCGGTAACGGCCTCACCCCGCCGCTCGCGCTCGAGCCGCGCATGGAGACGCGCCACACTCGCGGAGTCCACGCTCGACATGTGGCTTCGCACGGGCACATCCATCTCACGCAGCAACTGGATGAGGTGACTCGTATCGAGTCTCAGTTCCTCTGCGACCTCGAAGACACGCTTCATTGTCCAGGCACCTGCCCTTCCGGATCTCCTTGCGACCCGGAGCTCTCGTCACGCCGCGAGGGCGCGCGCTCCCCTTCGAGAATCCGCTGCGCCAGCGCCGAATCCGTGACGCCGACCACAGCTACGTCGTTCCGTCCGAGCGCCCGTCCGAGCGCTCTGCGGCTCGCGACCGTTACACGCGACGCCCGCCGCGCCTGTGGAGTCAGGCGGCCCAGCGCATGCCTCGATGCGTCGCCCGCAACCACGAGCAGGGCGAGCCTTCCCCTGCGCGCCGCGATATCCACGGCCCGCGTTCCGAGAGCGACCCGGCCCGCGCGCGTCGCGATCCCGAGCAGGCTCAGCGTACCCCCGGCCCGAGCCCGACCTCCGCCGCGCTTCAGGAGGTCCCCTCGCCCGAGGCCGCCGCGCTCATCGCGTCGGCCGCTTCCGCGGATGCCGCCTCCGCAGGCGCGTCCGGTACCGCCGCCTCCGAGGGTGCATCCGGCGCCTCCGCCTCCGCGGACGCCTCGACAGCCGTCTTCGCAGCCGCGGCGACCTCGGCCTGCGCCTCGTCCACGACGGTGAGTTCGTCGATGAGCGATTCCAGTGTGTCCGCCTCATCGGGCCCGATCCCCGGGACCTGAAGGAAATCGCTTCGATCCATGTCGAGGAGTCCGTAAAAGCTGCTGACCCCGGCCGCCTCGAGCGCCGCGAGCGTCGCCGGGGCGATCCCCTCGAGCTCGGAGAGCGGGAAGTCGGACATTTCGTACTCGTCGTCGCCTCCGAACAGGCCGGCCTCTCCGCCGCGCTCCATCCAGTCACGGCTGGAATACAGATCGATCTGCCAACCGATGAGCTGTGACGCCAACCGCACGTTCTGCCCGTTCCGTCCGATCGCCAGCGACAGCTGGTCCTCGTCCACGATCGCCGTAATGACGTGCCGCTCCTGATCCGAGATC
The DNA here is from genome assembly GCF_947581785.1 of Candidatus Palauibacter polyketidifaciens. Taxonomy (NCBI): domain Bacteria; kingdom Pseudomonadati; phylum Gemmatimonadota; class Gemmatimonadia; order Candidatus Palauibacterales; family Candidatus Palauibacteraceae; genus Candidatus Palauibacter; species Candidatus Palauibacter polyketidifaciens. The sequence continues at coordinate 18,800 of NZ_CANPVO010000039.1, forward strand.
ACCTTGGCGACCCGGGCCGGAGCCAGGGCTCGGCGCGCGAAGATCTCAGGGTCCGGGTGCCACGGCACGATGTCGATGCGTTCCCCGCTCAACTCCGACACGACCGCCTGCACGCGCGACCCTTTGAGACCGACGCAGGCCCCGACCGGGTCGACCGACTCATCGCGGGATGCGACGGCCACCTTGGTGCGTCCGCCCGCTTCACGGACGATCTCCTTGATGTCAACGATATTCTGGTAGATCTCCGGCACTTCGAGCGCGAACAACGAAGCGACGAACTGGGGATCCGCCCGCGACAGGATGAGCCGCGGGCCGCGCGGCGTCTCCTCCAGCAGCTTCAACACGGCGCGGATCGGCTCGCCCTGGCGGAAGCGTTCCCGCGGGTTCTGTTCCCGCCACGGGATGATCGCCTCGGCCTCACGGGACCGGTTCAGCATGACGACGAGTTTTCCGCGCTCGCTCGCCTGCACTTCGCCGGAAACGAGGTCTCCCACCCGGTCGTTGAATTCCATGCGGATCCGGTCGCGTTCCCCCTCGCGGATGCGCTGGATGATCCTCTGCTTCGCGGCCATGACCGCGCTGCGCCCGAAATCCCTGAAGTCGACGGGGATCTCCATGAGGTCGCCCACCTGGAAATCGGGGTCATCCCAGCGGGCCTGCTCGAGCGTCACTTCCCGGGCCGGATCCTCGACTTCCTCGACGACTTCCTTGAGGACGACGATCGAGATGTCGCCCTCCTCGGTGACGTCGATTTCCGCTTCGACCGGACCGCCGAAACGACGGGCGAGCGCCGCATGGATCCCTTCGCGGATGAGATCATGCAACTCCAGCTCCGTCAGCGACTTGTTCGCCGCCATCATGCGGAATGCTTCAACGATCGGGATCTGATCGCTCATTGCGTCTCTCTATCTCCCACCCACGCCCCGAGCCGCGTCCCAGTCGTAGACCAGGCGGGCGGAGGCCACGAGCTCCAGCGGGATCTCCACACGATCCCCTTCGATCTCCAGCGCGAACGTCCCGGGAAGTCCGTCCACCGTCCCGAGCAGCGTCCCTTCCAGTTTTCGGCCGCGATCGGCCAGGGGGCCGTAACCCCTGACGCGGATCCGCGCCCCGGCGAAGCGGTCGTAGTCCGCGGCCCTGACCAGCGGCCGGTCCACTCCGGGCGACGACACTTCGAGCACCCAGTCGTCGGCCGCCCCATCTTCAAGTGCGCCACGCAGTTCCCTCGTCACCGCGACGCAATCGTCGACGGTGACGCCCGACCGCGCGGACGACGGACCCGGCCGATCGATCCGGAGCCTGAGCAACGGCCGGCGACGGCCTCCGCCCCGCTCCATCTGCACGACCTCGAAGCCGAGGGCTTCGACGGCGCGTTCGATGTCCGCCGAGTCCAGCATGACCGACCCTTTCGGCGAATCCGGTTCGCCCTACTGCAAAAAAAAGTGGGGCCCGTACAGCTTCCCCACTTCGAGTAACGCAATCGCCCGCCGGCCCGCGCGGACGTATGTGGACATGCGACCCGGAACATACGGCGGGGGCCGACCGGCGGCAACAGCCCGGACCGCTTGTCGACACCTCGGGCTCAGCCGCTCCGCAGCCCGAGGAAGGCGGCCATCCGTCCCGCCGCCCCGCCGCTCGCGCGGTGCGAATGGAGGTCGCCGGGACCGCAGGAGGTGCAGTAGCGGGAACTCGAGAGGGCGTCGGGTGCGACGCCAGCCGTCGCGGCCTGGGCGGCGAGGATCTCCCTCAGATCGAGCCGCGCGCGCGTGCCGCCGAGGCCGAAAGCGGAAAGCACTGGGGTGTCGACCTCGTAGCAGCGCCCGCAGATCGCGGGCCCGAGATGGACGCGGAGATCCCCGATGGCGCCGGATGGACGGCGGTCGAGGCCGCGAACGAGCCGGGAGATCGCGCGCGGCAGGATGCCGGCCGCGGCCCCGCGCCACCCGGCGTGGATCAGCCCGATGCGCCCGAGTTCGCGCGACCACAGGTAGACGGGCACGCAATCGGCGGCCGTCGCGGCGAGGAGCCAGCCGGGCCCGTCGACGAGCTGGCCGTCCACGCGACCCGGCCGGTCGACGGTGCAGACCGCCGGGTCCGCGGCGGGCGCGCCTCTGATCTCCCGGAGATCCGTGCCGTGGACCTGAGTCGGTACCGATACCCGGCGGAAGCCGAGTTCCCGGGCGAGATCCGCGTAGACCGCGGCCACGCGCTCCGGTGGGACATCCGCGACCGCGAGATCCCCGCGCTCCGCCGTCGTGATCCCGCACACGACGGTCGGATCGAGCGATTCCCACTGCGACAACCGCAGCAGGCCATCCTTCGGGGTCTCCGCGACCTCCGTCATGCCCCTTCCGGCCCGACGCGTTCGATGCGGGCCCCCAGCGACGCGAGACGCTCGTGGATGCGCTCGTAGCCACGCTCGATCTGCCCGATGTTGTGCACGCGACTCGTGCCTTCCGCCGCAAGCGCCGCGATGAGGAGCGCCATGCCGGCCCGGATGTCGGGGCTCTCGAGGATGGCCGCGCGGAGCGGCGAAGGCCCCACGACGACGGCCCTGTGCGGATCGCAGAGGACGATGCGTGCGCCCATCGCGATCACCTTGTCGACGAAGAACATCCGCGACTCGAACATCTTCTCGTGGATGAGGACGGTGCCGCGGCACTGGGTCGCGGCCACCAGCGCGATGCTGATCAGATCCGCGGGGAACGCCGGCCAGGGCCCGTCGTCGATCTTCGGGATCTGGCCGCCGAGGTCGGGCTGGATCTCGAGTTCTCCCGCTCCGCGCACGACGAGCCGGTCATCGCGCCACGCGAATTCGAGACCGAGGCGCTGGAATCCGACGCGCAGCGGGTCGAAGTGGATCTGGTCCACTCCGGCGATCCCGAGCGTCGAGCCCGTCGCCGCCGTCAGGCCGATCACGCTTCCGATCTCGATGTGATCCGGTCCGATCCGGAACGTCCCGCCTCCAAGATCCTCCACGCCTTCGATGACGAGCCGCGAGGTCCCGATGCCGTCGATGCGGGCGCCGAGCGCGACGAGAAAGCGGCACAGATCCTGCACGTGGGGTTCCGTGGCGGCGTTGCGGAGCTCCGTCGTCCCCATCGCCGTCGCCGCCGCGAGCACGGCGTTCTCCGTACCCGTCACGGACGGCTCATCCAGAAAGATGGAAGCGCCGCGGAGACGCGGAGCGCGCAGGAAGTAGCGGTCTCCGACGTCGACGGTCGCGCCGAGCGCCCGCAATGCGAGCATGTGGGTGTCCAGACGGCGGCGCCCGATGAAATCCCCTCCGGGGTGCGGGAGTTGGCACGTCCCCAGCCGGGCGAGCATGGGGCCCGCGAGCAGTACCGATCCGCGGATCCGGCCGGCCAGATCCGCGTCCGGGTTCGCCTCCGGGTTCACGCCGGCGGCGTCGAGTTCGAGCACGCCCGGCGACGTCCAGCCGCCCTCAACGCCGAGACTGCGGAGGAGGTCGAGCAACGTCTCCACATCGGTGATGCGCGGGACGTTCTCGAGTCGCACCGGCTCGCGCGCGAGGAGCGTGGCGGCGAGGATCGGGAGGGCGGCGTTCTTGTTTCCGGCCGGCGTGAACACGCCGCTCAGCTCGTTTCCACCCTCGATCCGATAGTGCATCGCGCCTCCTCCCGCCCGTTCCCGCATCCGGCCTTGCAGCCCGTGGCAAACCCGCTGCTGCGTTCGAGCGGCGGTGACGCAGGGTTTTGCCACGGACTGCCAGCCGGCACCGCGCGCCAAAGTAGCCGGCGGGCCGAGGGCGGCAAACGTCGCGGCAAACGCGGTTGAGCCCCACGGGAACCAGACCTATACTCTCCTCCCGTAGTCCTTCCGACCGTCCTCCGAAGGAGCCGCAGTGACCACATTCGAGATCGCGGTCGTCGCCGGGATGGCGGTCTGGCTCGTCGTCGCGCTGGCGATTCTCATCGTCCTTCTGCACGCGATCCGCCTGTTGCGGGAGACCCGGCAGCCGCTGGGACAGATCTCGGGCACGGTCAGCGACCTGAGCGACCGCCTCAAACCGGTGCTGCACAACGTCGAACAGGCGAGCGACCAGGCTCGACGCATCGCGAGCCGGCTCCGGGACGACGCGGACGGCGTGGGAGAGGCGCTGAAGAGCGCGAGCGAAGCCACCGGCCGCATGGTGGATCTGGTCGAGGAGCGGGTCGTGGAGGTCGCGGCGCTGCTCGCGGTCGTCCAGGAGGAGGCCGAGGAGACCTTCCTCACGACGGCCTCTCTGCTGCGCGGATTCCGGCGCGGCAAGGACAACGTCTCGACGGCGAAGCGGGTGGCTCGAGCCCTGGGAGACCGCGGCGGAGAGTGACCTAGGCCGGGCGCAACCCGGCGTACGCCACGACGACCTTCTTCCGGCCGACCTCCTCGAAGGCGATGTCGGCCTTGGCCTCTCTCCCGAAGCCGTAGACCTGCAGCACCTCGCCGGCCCCGAAGCGCGGATGTATCACACGCACACCCGGCGTGAGCGCGAGCGGCACCTGTGAATCTTCGTAGTCATACTCGAGTTCGCCCGGAGGTGCCGACCTTCCATCCCCGGCGGAGCCCCCGGGACCGCCGACGCGGCCGGATCCACGCTCCACCCTCCTCTGCCAGGCGAAGGTCCGGTCGGGTTCCACCGCGCCCGCCCGGCGGGCGCGACGCCGCCTCCAATGCGGCGCGGCGAGGCGCGGGAGTACGTGTTCCTCCGGGAGTTCATCGATGAAGCTCGATGGGGCCGAGCGGCTCGCCATCCCCGCGCGCCAGCGGTGGTCCGCGTACGTCAGGCTCAGCCGGTCCATCGCGCGCGTGACTCCGACGTAGAACAGACGCCGTTCCTCCTCCAGCCCGCCCGGCGCCTCCATTGCCCGCGAGAGGGGAAAGAGCCCCTCCTCCAGCCCGCCCAGGAAGATCACGGGGAACTCGAGTCCCTTCGCGTTGTGCAGCGTGATCATCGTCACCGCTTCGCCATCGAAGTCGGCCTCATCCAGATCGGAACGCAGCGAAACGGATTGCAGAAACAACTCGAGATCCGTGGCCTCGTCATCGGGGTCCTCCACATCGTCGCGCTCGAACGCCTCCGCCGCCGCGAACAGCTCGCTCACGTTCTCGAGCCGGTCTGCGCCGTCCTCCTCCTCCGCCAGCGCCGTGGCCAGGCCGAAGGTCGCGACGCACGCCTCGAGCGCTTCCCGGGCGCTGCAGGCGGGGAGCGAGGCCCGCACGGCGGCGAGCCCGTCGGCGAACCGCCTCAGGCCGCGCGCCGCCATCTTCGGGATGCCGTCTTCGTGCCGCGCCCGCGCCGCGACGAGTGCAAGGGGTTCGACGGTCTCTCCCGCGTCGCCGGCCGAGCGGGCGAGTTCCTCCAGCCGCTCCAGACTCTTCGCCCCGACCCCGCGCCTCGGCCACCCCACGGTACGCAGGAAGGCGACGTCGTCCGCCGGATTCACGAGAAGGCGCAGGTAGGCGATGACATCCTTCACCTCGCGACGTTCGTAGAACGGGACGCCTCCGACGATCCGGTACGGAATGCCGGACCGCCGGAACGCCTCCTCGAACGCCCGCGACTGGGCGTTGGTCCGGTAGAGCACCGCGAACTCGTTCAGGCCGCGCGTGCCGCGGCCGGCCTCGATCTGCGACGACACCCACGCCGCCTCGGCCCGCTCGTCATCGCAGCGGACGACCTCGATCGGATCGCCGGCCTCCCGCTCCGTGTGCAGCCGCTTCGGTTTCCTCGCGAGGTTCCGGGAGATGACGGAGTTCGCGACCTCGAGGATCGACGCCGTCGAACGATAGTTGCGCTCCAGCCGCACGACGTGCGCGCCCTGGAAGTCGGCCTCGAAGTCGAGGATGTTCCGGATGTCCGCTCCGCGCCATCCGTACACCGCCTGATCGTCATCCCCCACGACGCACAGGTTCCCGTGTTTCGAGGCCAGCGCCTTCACCATCCGGTACTGGGCGTGGTTCGTGTCCTGGTATTCGTCCACGAGCACGTACGCGAAGCGGGCGGCGTAGCGATCCCGCACGCCGTCCACGGTCTCGAGCAGGCGCACCGTCTCGAAGAGGAGGTCGTCGAAGTCGTAGGCGTTGCGCCGCGCAAGTTCGCGCTGGTACGCGGGATAGACCTTCGCCACGACCTCGGCGAGCAGGTCGAAGGCCTCGGACTCGTACTCGGCGGGCCCCATGAGCGCGTTCTTCGCGCCGGAGATCCGGCCGCGCAGGGCTCGGGGCGCCCAACGTTTGGGGTCGTAGCCCGCCGACTCCATCACGTCCTTCAGCGTGCGGATGGAATCATCCTCATCATAGATCGTGAAGGCGCGCGTGCGCGACGTGTGCGGAGCCTCGATGCGAAGGATGCGGGCGGCGACCGAGTGGAAGGTGCCGATCCACAGGCCCCGCGTGGAACGGCCGATGAGCCCCTCGATCCGCTCCCGCATCTCGCCGGCGGCCTTGTTCGTGAAGGTGACGGCGAGAAGGCGCGTCGGCTCCAGCCCTTCCTCGATGAGGCGGGCGGCCCGGGCCGTGAGCACCCGCGTCTTGCCGGAGCCCGCGCCGGCGAGGACGAGCAGCGGCCCTTCGCCGTGTTCGACCGCGTCCCGCTGCTCCGGGTTGAGGCGGAGTCCCCTCACGTCCCCCGTTTCCCGGGACGGTAGCGCGGGAGTTCGATTCGGAAGCTCGCGCCCCGCCCCGTGTCCTCAAGGCGGATGGAGCCATCGTGCATGTCTTCGATGATGCGCCGCACGAGGGAGAGGCCGACGCCCCAGCCACGCTTCTTCGTCGTGACGCCGATGTTGAAGATCTTGTCCCGGAGCGCGGGAGGGATCCCCGGCCCGGTGTCGAGCACCCGGAACACGGAACGCTTGCCGTTCGGTCCGAGATGGGAGATCACGATCCGGCCGCCCTCCGGGGCCAGCGCGTCGATCGCGTTCTTGATCAGATTCTCGAACGCCCACTCCAGGAGCGTCGCGTTGCCCAGCACCTCCGGCGGTTCGGGTTCCATCTCCACCGCGATCTCGATCTTGCCGGTGCGGGAGAGCGTGGGCAGGCGGGCCTCGAAGTACTGTCGGAGATGGACGACCGTGGCGCGCACGGACATGGGCTCCAGCTTCGGCTTGTGGCCGATGAGTTCGAAGCGGCGCGAGACCTTCTGCAGGCGTGTCACATCCGCCGCCATCTCGTCGATGAGGTCGGGCTCCCCGACTTCCGATCCGCGGGGGCGCGGCCGGGCCTCGAGCACCTCCAGCCAGCCGACAAGCGAGCTGAGCGGGGTCCCCATCTGATGGGCCGATTCCCTGGCCATGGCGGACCAGATGCGCTCCCGCTCGCTCCGGAAGGAGAGGAAGAGGAGCCAGCCACCGCTGCCGAGGATCGCGAGGAGCGACGCCGCCTGCAGCCAGGGGATCAGACGGAGGCGGCTCGTGAATTCGGGATCGCCGAAGTGGACCTGGAGGCCGGACGCCTCGAAGGGCGGCCTCAACGCGTCGAGTTCGGCCACGAATTCGCGCAGCGCCTGGTCGTCCGGGTCGCCGGTCGGGCCGAGCGGGAAGTCGTCGGGCAGGTGCGCGGAGCTGCTCGGATTGCCGAGGGTGTCCGTGATCACGATGGGGATGCGCAGGCGCCGGACCTGGGCGCCCACCTGCTGCGAGGCCTGATTCCAGAGCTCGTTCTGTTCCTCGACCGTGAGATTGCCCGCCGCGGCCGCCGTGCTCACCGCCATCAACTGCCCGAGGACCGCAGCGTCGAGGCGGCGCTCCTCGGCCTGCTGACGCGAGAAGATGGCGGACCAGACGAGGACACCCGTGGACAGCACCGCGAGCAGAAGCGCGCCGCCGCGCCGGTTCCAGAGCCGGATCACCGGCAGAACTCGAGCCGCTCGAACCCGAGGTAGGGGTGGAGAACCTCCGGCAGCAGGATCCCCTCGCCGTCGCGGAAGCCGGTCTCGAGCAGCACCACGATGAGCCGGGCGAGGGCAAGCGCCGAACCGTTCAGCGTATGCACGTGGGCGGGGCGTCCGCCGCCCTCTGGCCGGAAGCGGATATCGGCGCGGCGCGCCTGAAAGTCCCCGTACGATGAACAGCTGGACACCTCGAGCCATGCCTCGACGCCGGGAGCCCAGATCTCCAGGTCGTACGTGATCGCGTTCGCGAAGCCGAGATCCCCCAGCGGAAGCAGGACCCGCCGGTACGGGACCTCCAGCAGCTCGAGCACGCGCTCCGCATGGCGGGTCAGGAGTTCCAGCTGCGCCTCCGACTCCTCGGGCCGACAGATGCGGACGACCTCGACCTTGTCGAACTGATGGACCCGCAGGAGCCCGCGCGTATCGCGGCCCGCCGCCCCGGCTTCCCGCCGGAAGCAGGGGGTGTGCGCGACGTACGCGAGCGGCAGGTCGCCCGCGGCCAGCATCTCTCCGCGGTGCAGATTCGTGAGTGGCACCTCGGCCGTGGGCACGAGGAAGAGGTCGTCGGGGTCCGTCCGGTAGGCGTCGTCCTCGAACTTCGGGATGTGCCCCGTCCCCGTCATCGAATCCCGGGAGACGACGAAGGGGGGCAGGACCTCCAGGTATCCGTGCTCGCGCACGTGAAGGTCCAGCATGAACTGGACGAGCGCGCGGCTGAGCCGGGCGCCGCCCCCGACGAGGAGGGGAAAGCCGGAGCCCGCGATCTTCGCCCCACGCTCGATATCCAGCGCCGGCGTCCGCCCTCCGGGGAGTGCGGAACCGCCGGGTTCCGAATGGCCGTGCGTCGCCCCGAGGTCCCAGTGCGGCGGCACTTCGTCCTTCTGCGGGGTGCCCCATTCCGCGACCGTCGGCCCTTCCCCTTCCTCGCCGGGCGGGACGCGGGGATCCGGGATGTTCGGGATCTGCAGGAGGTGATCGCGCAGCTCCGCCTCGGTGCGCGCGAGGTCGGCGTCGAGGACCTTGATCCGCGCGGCCACGCGGCGCATCGCGTCGATCTCCGCCGACGCGTCCTCGCCCCTGCCCTTCGCGGCGCCGATCGCCTTCGATGCGGTGTTCCGCTCGGCCTTGAGGACTTCCACTTCCCGGATCAGGCGGCGGCGGACTTCATCCGCCCTCAACGTCTCCTCGACGAGACCCGCCGCGTGCTCGTCGCCACGTTTCCGCATGGCATCGCGGACGAGGTCGGCGTCGTCGCGGAGGGTTCTGAGGTCAAGCATGTCGCTGCGGGGCGTAACCGGCCGGACAGGACGTCACAGGGAACCGTGCGTTCCCGCTTCGAGAACGATGTCTCCGCAGTTCGGGTTGACCAGATGGCGGAAGGTGATCGTTCCCGCTTCGGGATCGATGGAGAGAACCTGCAGCTTCGCATAGCGGCTGCAGGCGAGAAAATTGTTCGGGTCGACGCGACTGCGGGCGATGAGCACGTCCCCCGGCTGGACGGCGAGGGGCGCGTTCAGGGTGTACCCGTCCTCCGGAGCTTCGAGCACGGCGTCGAAGCGCTCGCCGGTGAGCTGCAGGCCTGAGTCCGTCACGCTGTCCGCGACCGCCGAGAACGGGACGAGTTCCGGCGCTCCGTCCCGGATCTGGAAGAGGAAGTCCCAGTTCAGCGTCTGGTCCACCCGGGCCGGAACCGCGAGTACGATATCGAAAGCCGGAGGATCTTCGAGGCGAGCCGTGACGTAGTCATACAGCGTGACCTCCGTCGGCGTGAGCGGAACATCGCCGAGGAAGGCATCGAACGGATCGTCGCAGGCGGTCGCCGCGAGCGCGAGGATCAGCGCTCCGAGCCGTGCGGGCGTACGGATTCGGTGTCGGGAGAGCATGGCGCGAAAACTGTCGCCCGAGCGGGACTCGGGCAAGAAAAAACACCCGGACGAAGGGGGATCGAGCGGCCGGAGCGGCAACGTGGCGCGGCACCCGCGGCGTCCGTAGCTTGGCCGCGTCGCGGCCGGCCCGCGGCGGGAAGATCCCGCGCATGCAACGGGCGGTTCGGAGGACGGGAGGGAGGCTCTGTCGGTGCACCTCGAGGCGTACTGCGCGGTCCTCGCAGGCGGGATCGGCCGCCGGTTCTGGCCCGCTTCGACCCCGGCCCGTCCCAAGCAACTCCTGCCCCTCGCGGGCCCGGACCCGCTCATCGACGATACGCTCGCCCGTGCCGTCGCGCTGGTGGGCGCCCCGCGCGTCCGGGTCGTCGCAGCCGAACCCCTGGTGGAACTCATGCGCCCGAGTCTGGATGCGGCGGGTGTCGATGCGCTTGTCGAACCGAAGGCGCGGGGAACGGGCCCGGCCCTCGTCTGGGCGGCCTCCGAGATCGAGCGGGCTCAGCCGGGGGCCCTGATGATCTCCATGCACGCGGACCACCGCATCGAGCCCGTGGAGGCCCTCGAAGAGACGCTGCAGCCAGCGCTCCGGGCGGCCCGGGAAGGATACCTGTGCTGCGTCGGCGTGCGGCCGGACCGCGCGGAGACCGGATTCGGATACCTGGAGACCGGGCGAGAGGCGACCTCCGGCGCACGGGAGGTGCGGCGTTTCGTGGAGAAGCCGGGACCCGCGCGAGCCCGGGAATACCTGAAATCGGGACGCTTCCTGTGGAACTCCGGCATCTTCGCGTGGCGGGCGACCGATCTGATCGAGGCCGCCCGACGCTGCGCGCGCGAACTCGCGGGGGCGTGGCCGGCCCTCGAGCGCGGCGATGCGGAGGAGTTCTTCGCGCGTGCCGAGCCGGTCGCGATCGACGTCTGCGTAATGGAGCGAGCCGAACACGTGGCCGCCGTCGAGGCCCGGTTCGCCTGGGACGATCTCGGCGTGTGGAGCGCGCTCCTGCGCGCCCGGCAGGTGGACGAGGCCGGGAACGCCTCGGTCGGCTCTACGCGTCTCCTCGACGCGGCGAACAACGTCGTGTGGACGGAGTCCCGCCGGGCCACGGTCATCGGGGTGTCGGGCCTCGTCATCGTGGAGGCGAACGGAGAACTCCTCGTGATGCCGCGCGAAGAGGCCGCGGGACTCGACGCTCGCCTGCGAAAGATCGACACGGACGCATCCTCCGCCGAACCGCCGCGTTGACGACGCTGGTCATGTTCGACGACGAGCGGGCGAACGGATGGGCTCCTTTCGCGCTCACCCGGCCGTGCGGCGAACTCGTCTTCGGCCGCTGGACGTTGCGCGAGCGGCTGGAGCGGGTCGCGCGAATGCGCGTCGCCGGTCACGTGACGCGCCCCTGGCTGCGCCGGTATGCGGAGCCCGGAGCGCCGGGTTGCCTGGACGCGGGCGGGCTGGACGCGCCGTGCACCGTATGGAACGCCCGGGCCGTGCCGTCACTCGAAACGGCGTGGAACGACGCGCCCGCGAACCTCTGGGTCGCCGGCGAACTGGCGGGCGTCCGCTTGGGCTCCGGCGCGGAGCCGCCGCGAGCGGACTGGTTCGCCGCTCCGCGCCCGCGGCCCGGGCTGCCGGACCGCGAGGTGCCCGGCGGGTGGCTGCGGAACCCGTGGGACCTCGTGTCGGCGGGGCCCGACCGGCTGGCCGCCGACCTGGCGGCCGGCTCGGGCCCGGAAGCGGCGGCGCTACCGAGCGGTTGCTGGCGCCTTGGCGACGCCCCGATCCGCCTCGGCAAGGGGGCGCTCGTCGAACCCGGCGTGCTATTCGATGCGCGCGAAGGCCCGGTCGAACTCGGTCCCGGAGTCGAGGTCCGCGCCGGCACCCGCCTCGGCGGGCCGCTCTACGCGGGGGCCGACTCACAGCTCCTCGGCGGCCACATCTCGCGCTTTTGGGGGGGACCCGCCTCCCGCGTGCGGGGCGAAGTCGACCGCGTGACGATGCTGGGCCACTCGAACAAGGCGCACGACGGGTTCCTCGGACATGCGTACCTCGGCTCCTGGGTCAACCTCGGCGCGGCCACGGTAAACAGCGATCTCAAACACACCTACGGCTCGATCCGGGTGGGACCGCCGGGCGCACGGCGGGATACCGGACTCATGAAGTTCGGCTGTCTGCTCGGCGATCACGTGAAGACCGGCATCGGCACTCGACTCGAGACCGGCACGGTCGTCGGCGCCGGCTCGAGCCTGTTCGGAGCGGAGCCGCCACCTCGGTGGGTGGAACCCTTCTCGTGGGGAGGAGGCCGGAGCCCCGAGCTCCACCGCCGCGGCGATTTCCTCTCCACCGCCGTCCGGGTTGTCGAGCGCCGGGGCCTCGAAGGGACCCCGGAACTCCGGGACTGGCTGGGCGACGTCTGGGACGAGGCCCGCCGCTCGTGAGCCTGACCGTCGCGTCGCTGGGCTCGGGGAGCCGCGGCAACGCTTTTCTCGTGGAGAGCGACCGCGCCCGCGTGCTCGTCGATGCGGGGTTCTCCGGGGTTCAACTTGCCCGCCGACTCGCCGAACTCGATGTGGAGCCGGAAGCCGTCGACCTCGTCGTGGTCACGCACGAGCACCGGGATCACTCCGCGGGCGCCGGCATCGGAGCACGCCGCTGGGGCTGGCGTCTCGCCATGAACGCGCCTACCCGCCGCGCCTGCGCTCCGCTACTGCGCGGGCAGGAGCAATGCGAGGACCTGCCGCGCACGGGACTCGAGGTCGGCGACCTCGCGATCGAGGCCGCCCCCACCGCGCACGACGCCGCGAAACCCGTCGCCGTCACGGTGCTGCACGGAGCCACGGGCCTGCGGGTGGGGATCGCGACGGACCTCGGGAGACCGACGACACCCGTCCGCGCGGCGCTCCAGGAGTGCGCCTTTCTCGTCATGGAAGCGAACCACGATGAACACCGTCTTCGGGCGGCGTCCTATCCCTGGCGGGTCAAGCAGCGGATCGGAGGCAGTCGAGGACACCTCTCCAACCGCCACGCGGCCGAGTTCGCGCGCGAACTCGCGCACCCCGGGCTGGGCGGGATTCTGCTTGCCCACCTGAGCCAGGAGTGCAACGACCGGGAACTCGCTCTGGAAAGAGTCGCGGAAGGCCTCGCGCCGACGGCGTACGATGGGCTGTTGGACGTCGCCGCGCAGGAGGAGCCCGGCCCCCGCTATGACGTCGTCGCGCTCGCGAGGACCCGCGCCGCCGCCGAACAACTCTCTCTCCCCATCTGATCCCGGCCCGGCACGCGGTCCGCGCGTCGCCACTCTCGGCGCTGACGCAGGGTCTTGCCACGGACTGCTATCTGAGGATCACCCTGAGCACGTCGTTTCCCACGGCCCACACCATGAGGGCGAGGACAAAAACCATCCCCACCGTCGTGAACCGCATGCGCGCCTGGACGCTGAGCGCCCGGCCGCGGACCGCCTCGATCCCCAGGAAGAGGAGGTGTCCCCCATCGAGGACGGGAATCGGCAGCAGATTGAAGATGGCGAGATTGATGCTGATGATCGCCATGAAACTCAGGAGTTCCCAGAATCCCGCACGCGCCGCGCGTCCGGAGATCTCCCCGATCAGAATCGGGCCGCCGACCTCTCGCGCCGAACTCCGTCCCGTGACGAGGTCTCCGAGGAACTGAAGGACGGCGCCGCCCCAGTAGGCCGCGTTCGACCAGCCGCGCCCCAGGGCGGCGATGGGGTCCGCTCGACCTCCATCGGCGCCGACGGAGATCCCGATGCGCCCGACCGTCCTCGATTCTCCCGTGAGATCCGAGTATTGCTCGACCGCGTCGGGCGTCGCGACGAAGGTGAGCTGCTCCCCTCCCCGCTCCACGACGATGTCGACGGGCTCGCCGGCCCGGCGCTCGATCCGCATCGTCACCTGGGCGGGGTCGTGCACCGCGCCGCCGTCCACGCGCAGGACCAGATCGTCGCTCCGAAGTCCCGCCTCCGCAGCGGGTGACCCGGGCGCGACCTCGGCGATCCGCGGCTCGAACACGCCGCGCCCCATCGCGATCGCGGCGAAGGCGACGACCGCGAACATCCAGTTCATGATGACGCCGGCCGAGATGGCGAAGAAGCGGGCCCAGAGCGGCTTCCCGTCGAAGTCTCCGGGCCCCGGACGCGCTTCGCTCCGTGCCGTGTGCTCGGGGGCACGCCCGCCGCCGCCCTCGAGCGTCGACGTCACCTCCTCGTCCGCCATCCCGGCCATCTTGACGTAGCCGCCGAGGGGGATCCAAGAGAGGACATACTCCGTTTCACCGCGCCGAAACCCCACCATCTTCGGGCCCAGGCCGATCGAAAACCGCGGCACGTCGATCCCGACGCTCTTCGCGGCAGCAAAATGCCCCAGCTCGTGCACGAAGATGAGCACGCCCAGGACAATGAGGGTTACCAGAATCGTTACGATCACTCAGCGTCTCCCGACTTGGACTCCCCGTATGGACCGCGGGCGATGGCGCGCGCCCCCGCGTCGACGCGCCGCGCATCCTCCACCGATTCGATGGCGCGCGACGAGAACCGTTCAAGTGTACGAAGCACGACGTCGGCGAGTTCCCTGAAGCCGACGCCCCCGGAGAGAAACCTCTCGACGGCGACCTCGTTGGCCGCGTTGAAGGCCACCGGAAACTCGCCTCCCGCCCTTCCCGCCGCGACCCCCGCGCGGAAGAGGGGAAAATCGTCCTCCCGCACCGGTTCGAACTCCAGAGGACCATCCCGCACAGGGTCGAACCCCGCCTCCTGCCGCTGGTCGTCCAGCCGGTCGGGGTAGCCGAGAGCCCACAGGATCGGGATCTCCATCGAGGGTCGGCCCAATTGCGCAAGCGAGGAGCCGTCCCTGAATTCGACGAGGGAATGAACGATCGATGTGGGATGCACGACGACCTCGATCCGCTCGTAGGGGAGGTCGAACAGCGTGTGCGCCTCGATGACCTCGAGCGCCTTGTTCGCCAGCGTGGCGGAGTCAATTGTGATCTTGGCTCCCATCGACCACGTGGGATGACGCAGGGCATCGGCCGGCTTGACGGTGGCGAGCCGATCCGCCGGCCACTCGCGGAAGGGACCGCCCGAGGCCGTGAGGGTGACGCGCGCCACCTCCGACACCGGACGCCCGGCCAGACACTGGTGGACCGCGGAGTGCTCGCTGTCCACCGGCAGGAGTTCACCGCCTCCACGGCGCAGCGCACGCATCACGAGCTCTCCGCCCGCCACGAGCGACTCCTTGTTGGCGAGTGCCAGCCGCTTCCCCGCTCCAAGCGCCGCCAGCGTCGCATCGAGCCCTGCGAACCCGACGATCGCATTGAGAACGACGTCGATCCCCGGCGATCCGGCCGCCTCCGCGAGCGCATCGGCGCCAAACCGCCACTCGCCGGCCCATCGCGGCGCGAAGTCGTCCGGGGGCGGGGTCCCGAGCACGACGAAATCGGGATCCCGGTCGAGCGCGAGCGCGTCGAGCGCCTCCCAGCTGCGGTTCGCCGTCAGGACGGCCGCACGAAACTGCGCCGGGTGGCGGCGGATCACTTCGAGCGTGCCCGCGCCGACGGATCCCGTGGCGCCGAGGACGGCGACGCGCTTCACGCGAAGAGGAAGAGGAAGAGGAACGCGGCCGGGACCGCCCACAGGATGGAATCGAGCCGATCCAGCATCCCGCCGTGCCCCGGAAGCAGACGCGATGAGTCCTTTACGCCGCACTCGCGCTTGAGGGCGGATTCCACGAGATCGCCGACGATCGCCAATGCCGTCACGACGAATCCGAAGGCCAGCGTGGGCGCCAGCTCCAGCGTCCAGAGCTCCCGAAGGAGGAATCGCGGATAGAGGACAGCGGTGGCGAGGCCCGCCAGCAGCGCACTCACGGCGCCCGCTACCGTCTTGTTCGGGCTTATGCGCGGGGCGAGCGGGCGCTTCCCGAGAGTGCGTCCGCCGAGGTACGCCGCGGTGTCGGCGAGCCAGGTGATGACGACCGGGAAGAAGAAGAGGAGCGTACCGGCCATCCGCCCGGCGCTCGCATCGGCGCCGGCCGGCAGCAGGAGTTCGCCTTCGCGCAGGGGGAGCCCCAGGGCGAGCAGCCCCCCGACGTAGAAGACTCCGAACGCCGTGCAGGCGGCGGCCCGGATCGGCCGCTCCGAGAGGTCCGCGGTCGTGAGCGCGAGCACGGGGAAGAGGAGCATCAGGCCCACCGCATAGAATCCACCGCTCTCGAGACCGCCCGCGAAGACGGCGAAGGGGAAGAGAAACGCGGCCACCGCTCCCGACAGGCCGAGGACCCGTGTCCCGGTACCGCGCATCATCGCGGCGAATTCCCGGTAACCGAGCGCGGCCGCAACCCCCAGCCCGGTGACGAAGACCACCCCGCCGGCGTAGGTCGCCAGCGCGCAGAGGGGGACTCCGACACCCGCGACCGCGAGTCTCTTGTGGAGGTTGGAACTCATGTCGGACCCGGTCCCCTCACGTCTTCACCAGCCCGAATCTCCGCTCGCGGCGCCGGTAGTCGACGAGCGCGCCGAAGAGGTGCTCCCGGGTGAAGTCGGGCCACAGGACGTCCGTCACGAAGAGTTCCGCGTACGCTAGCTGCCAGAGGAGGAAGTTGGAGATGCGCTGCTCCCCCGAGGTCCGGATCAGGAGGTCGGGATCCGGCCAGTCCCTCGTCAGGAGTTCCGACGCGAAGAGTTCGGCGTCGATCTCCTCCGGAGCCAGGTCGCCTTCCAGGCAACGCTGTGCGAGCGTTCGCGCCACACCCGCGAGCTCCGCCCGCGATCCGTAGCTGATCGCGAGGTGCACTTCCAGTGCCGTTCCGCCCTCCGTCGAGGCCTCGAGTTCGGAGATCGCCCGGCGGGCCTCGCCGGGAAGCCGCAGCCGGTCACCGAACACGGTGACGCGGACTCCGTGCCTGACCAGAGCTTCGCGCTGACTACGCACATACTCCTGGAGGAGCGTCATCAACGCTTCCACCTCCATCGAAGGCCGGAACCAGTTTTCGTCCGAGAAGGCGTACAGGGTGAGGTGGGCCACGCCGGCCTCCACCGACCCTTCGATGATCTCGCGCACCGCCGTCATGCCCGCGCGGTGCCCCTCCCATCTCGGCAGGCCACGCAGTCTCGCCCAGCGGCCGTTCCCGTCCATGATGACGGCGACATGGGTCGGCACTTCCCCCTGCCGGACGGTTTCCAGGGCCGCCGTCATGCCGTTCTTCTCCCCGCTCATGCGGCCCAAGCTCGCCCCGCACGGGCGAGGGTGTCAAAACGGGCGGCGATCAGTCGATCTCCGCCCCGCCTCGCGCGACGCGCCGCATGCGGGGCGCCCCACCGAGGAAGGAATAGGCCTCGTATCCCGCGCGCTGCATGACCTCGGCCAGGTAGGCCGTTCGCACACCCTCCGTACAGCAGAGCACGTAGGTCGCGTCGCGATCGAGTTCGCCGAAATCCCGCTCGAGTTGCGGGAGATCGCGGCGGGTCGCGCCCGGCCAGTGCCAGGCCTCGAAGGCGTCGCAGGCGCGGGTGTCGAGGATGACCGCGCCGTCGGGCACCTCGACCACGTACAGGGACGCTCCGACCATGGACTCCGGACGCAGGGCCCGCACATCGTGCACGGACGCGCCGGCGACCGCCTCGCCCAGTTCCTCGAAACCCACGGCCGACTCCTGCGCCTCGGCGGCCTCCGGCGACGATGCGGTGACCGGCCGCTGCGGCACGAGGTCGCAGTACTCGCGCACACGGGCGGACAGATCGTACGTGCCGATCTCCCGCGCCCGGTCGAGAATCTCCTCCTTGTGGAATCCGAGCAGGGGTCGGAGCACCGGGAGCGACGAGGCATTCTCGATCGCGCGGAGATTGCGGAGCGTCTGCGAGGAGACCTGCCCGACCGACTCGCCCGTGACGATCGCGTCGGCACCGATGCGTTCCCCGATCCTCGCGGCGGCGCGGTACATCATCCGCTTGAGGACGACCTGCAGGTATGCGGGCTTGGCGCGGGCCCGCATGGCCTCGACGACCGGACCGAACTCGAGGACGTGCAGCCGGGGCCGCGTTCCGTAGCTCCAGCGATCCGCCAGCACCTTCGTCACCTCCACGACCATCCGCTCGTACGCGCTTCCGCCGAGGTTGCAGAAGGCGTAGTCGAGGCGAATCCCCCGGCGCAGCGCCATCCAGGCGGCCACGGCCGAATCGAAACCGCCGGAGATGAGGGCGAGCGCATGTCCTTGAACTCCGAGCGGCAGGCCGGACGGTCCCCGCACCCTGTCCTCGTGAAAGAACACCCGGTCATCGCGGACCTCGACGAACACGGTGATGTCCGGATCCCCGAGGTCCACGGTGGCGCCGGGATTGAGGGCCGCCCCGAGACGCTGCTGGATATCCGAGGACGAGAAGCCATGTGAACCGGAACGGCGCGCCCGCACCGCATAGCTCCGGCCCCGCACGGACTCGGAGAAGAGGGCCGTGCCCGTGGCAACGATCATGTCGAGATCCGCCTCGCACTCGCCGGCAAGCAGGGAACAACTGGACACGCCGAAGGTGCGCAGCAGGGGGTCGAGAAAGGCCGTGTTCGGGCCTTCAATATGGAAACGGCTCCAGCCTGGCTCGAGGACGGCGTCGATCCCTTCGGACTCGAACGCGTCACGCAGGTTCGTCGCGAGCCGGTTCTGGAAGCGCGACCGCGTCCGGCGCGCCTTCGTCGAGAGCTCGCCGGAGAATCGTACGAGGACCCGAACGGGCCCGTCTCCGAGTTCGTGTTGCGCCGCCATAACGAGTGGCAGGGGGGGGATTTGAACCCCCGACCCAGGGCTTATGAGTCCCTTGCTCTACCAGGCTGAGCTACCCTGCCGGTGTCGTGTCCCGGAAATTCGCGAGCTACCGAGAGTGCCGAGGCGCCGGATTCCGCAAGGCGCTCCGACGAGTAATGGTAGCGCCATTTCGAGGAGGAGCAACGTCGCGGAGCCGGATGCACCGGCGCTCGAATAGCCGTGGTATTTCCGGGAAACGACCCAAATAGGTCCGCTATCCTACACGTCGTGGCGCGCGGGGCAAGCCGCCGGCCCCGGGTGCGTCCGGGCGTTACGGGTCTTGCCACATCTCAGGGTACGTTCACATGCGGGGGCGTCGCGGAGCCGGGGGGCTCCCGGTCTCCGAGGTCGACGAACCGCACCAGGATCTCTTGCGGCCGGACGAAGCCGTACCGTTCCCGAGCGACGCGCTCGATCGCCCAGGCGTTCGACACGAGACTGTCGGCCCAGGCTCGGATCGACGCGAGTTCATCGTTGCGGGCCGTCATCTCCGCTTCCCTCGACTCGATTTCACCCTCCAGTCGGACCAGATCGGCTCTCGTGTATTCTCCACCCACCATCCAGTAGTACCCCGCTCCGATGAGGGCGATGAAGGTGATGGCGCGCGTGAGCCGACGGTTGGCCGCCTCCGCCATCACCGGCCTCCGTACACGGCGGCCCCCGGATAGGTCGCCCTCGGGCCGAGCTGTTCCTCGATCCGCAGCAGCTGGTTGTACTTCGCGACGCGTTCCGACCGGCACGCGCTTCCCGTCTTGATCTGCCCGGCGTTCGTCGCCACCGCGAGGTCCGCGATGAACGTGTCGGCGGTTTCCCCGGAGCGGTGCGAAATGACGATGCCGAAGTTCGCCTCCGCAGCCATCCCGATCGCGTCCAGCGTCTCGCTCACGGTCCCGATCTGATTGAGCTTGATGAGGATCGCGTTCCCGATTCCGGCCTCGATACCGCGCGCCAGACGATCGACGCTGGTTACGAAGAGGTCGTCCCCGACGAGCTGAACGCGACCTCCGACCCGGGACGTGAGGGTCGCCCACCCCTCCCAGTCGTCTTCGTGGAGTCCGTCTTCGATCGAGACGATGGGGTATGCGTCCAGCCAGTCCTCGTAGAGCGACACGAGGTCCCGCGCGCCGAGTTCTCCGGCTTCACCGGCGCTCTCGAGCCGGTACGCTCCGGCCCGTGCGTCGTAGAACTCCGATGCGGCACAGTCGAGAGAGAGCGCGACCTCGGAGCCGGGCTCGTAACCCGCGTCGACGATCGCGGCCATGATGAGGTCCAGGGCTTCACGGTTCGAAGACAGGTCCGGAGCCACCCCGCCCTCGTCCCCAACGGCGGTCGCATACCCTGCGTCCGAGAGCCGGCGTTTCAGCGTGTGGAACACCTCCACACCAACCCGGAGACCCTCGGAAAAACTCGGCGCGCCAAGCGGCAGAATCATGAACTCCTGTATGTCGACCGTGTTGTTCGCGTGGGCGCCGCCATTGAGAATATTCAGCATCGGGACCGGGAGGACGCGCGGATCACCGGCACCGAGGTGTCGGAACAGAGGCGTCCCCGCCGAGGCGGCGGCCGCGCGCGCCGTCGCCATGGAGACGGCAAGGATCGCATTCGCTCCGAGGCGGCCCTTGTTCGGCGTGCCGTCGAGCGCGATGAGCGTGGAGTCGAGCCCGCGCTGGTCCGAGGCGTCGCGTCCTCGCACGGCTGACGCAATCTCCCCGTTGACGTGCGCGACCGCACGTTGCACGCCCTTGCCCTTGTAGCGCGCGGGGTCACGGTCGCGCAGCTCCACCGATTCGTGGTCCCCCGTCGATGCGCCGCTGGGGACGGCGGCGCGGCCGATTGCGCCGTCTTCGAGATGCACGTCGGCCTCGACCGTAGGATTGCCCCGCGAATCGACGATCTCGCGGCCGACGACCCGGACGATGGCCGTCACGGGACGCTTCGGCGTCGGTGATGTATGGGGCGGTTCATGCAGGCGAGTCCCCTCCCCCCCGGCGATCCGGACGATCGCGTCTTCCTCCACCCGTGCCGGAAGATAGGGCCCCGCGGCCCCGGAACAAGTCGCGCGCGGACCCACCTGCAGGCTATTCGGACGCGCCGCCGCCCGATCCTGCCTCCGGGAGCATCCCCTCGATGGCGGCGCGGGTCTTCCGCACCAACGTCTTCCGGTCGGCCGGCTCCGCTCCTTCCCGCCGAATCGCCGGCCCCAGCCGCACCGTGATGGATCCCGGCCGTACCCGCTTCGCGCCGGGCGGATAGATGTGCTGGCCCCCATCGAGCGCCGCGGGCACCAGGGGCGCCGGCGTCGCCAGGGCAAGGGCGAAGGAGCCGCGCCGGAAACGCCCCAGTTGGCCGTCACGCGACCGGGTCCCCTCCGGAAACAGCACGAGAGTCAGCTGCTCGGCCTGCATCCGGTCGCCTGCCTCCCGAAGCGTTTCCCTCGCGCTGCGGGCCCGGTCGCGGTCGATGAGCACGTGCCCCGCGGAACGCATCCCCACCGAGAGCATCGGAATGTTCCCCAACTCACGCTTCGCGATGAAGCGCACGGACGCGGGGAGGCACGCGATGAGCGCCCAGATGTCGAAGTACGACTGGTGGTTCGCGACGATGATCTGGGTTCCGGAAGGATGGAGATGCTCGAGACCGTGCACCTTGACGCGCACGCCGGCGGCCACGAGCGCCGAGCGAGCCCAGCCGCGATTGGCACGATCCATCCAGGCCCGACCGCCGCCGACGAGGGCAACCACCGCCGCCATGGCCCCGAAGAAGATCGTCGCTAGCACGAGCGCGACGTAGAAGATCGTCGTCCTGATCAACGCCCGGCCCCGAAATGATCGAACCCCGCGGGCAGCGTCGGATTCAACCGCCCGCTCACGGTCAGCCCCTCCCCTTCGCGCGCCCTCCCGACCCGCGTGAGCGGGTGGTCGAAGGCGACGGCGAACGCCCGCTCCGTCCCCCGCATGGCGCCAGCCGGCACGGCGAAGAGCAGTTCGTAGTCCTCACCGCCGGCAAGGAGGAGTTGTTCCGCCGCCGGCGTCTGACGAAATCCCTCGAGGGCGGGGGCGGACGGGAGGCGATCCGCCTCGATTTCCAGGGCGACGCCGGAAGCCGCCGCGAGGTTGCGCGCATCCCGCATCATACCGTCCGAAAGATCGATCGCCGCGTGGATCCGGACCCGGTCCCGCAGCCACAGCATTTCCTCGATCCTGGGGCGGGGGCGGTCGAAGGCCCGGCGGGCCCGTGGGTCCGGCTCCAGCCCCCGCTCCAGATCGCGCAGGGCGGCCGCGGCCGCCCCGAGTTCGCCGGTCACCCATAACTCGTCGCCCGGGCGCACCCCGCCCCGCGTCGTCGGTGCCGCCGCACAGCCGAGGACGGTGATGTCGAGAAAGGCGGGGCCCGGCGACGCGACCAGGTCGCCGCCGAGGATCTGCGCGCCGACGCGCCCGACGATCTCTCCCACGCCTCGTCCCAGGGCCGCGGCGATCCCGACGTCCAGTTCGGGGGGCAGCGCCGCCGCCACGACGAGGCCGATGGGAGTCGCGGCCATGGCCGCGAGATCGCTCAGCGCCGACGCAGCCGCACGGTACCCGATCGTCTCCCACGTCATCCATTCGCGGCGAAAGTGGACCCCCTCCACGCTCGCGTCGCAGCTCACCACGACCTGAGTATCATCCGGAGGACGAAAGGCCGCGGCGTCATCCCCCACCGGCAACGTGATGGTGACCGCGGGGTCCCCGCGGGCGGCAGGCGCGCCCGCTCCGTCCAGGAAGGCCCGAATGCGCGCGGTTTCGGGCCCCTCGGCGAGCGCCGGACCGGTGACGTTCATCCGACCCGGTCCCCGGTCGCAACCGAGGGCAACGCGGGGAGGGCGAGGTTGACGCCCGGCCAGGCTCCGGATCGCAATCTTCCCAGCACCCGGCGCGCCTCCGGCAGCGCCTCCGGCACGTCCGCCGCGGACCCGCCGATCTCGTCCACGCCGCGCAGAATGGCAAGCGCCGTGAGCGTCAGGGCGGCAGACGCCGCGTCGGCGGGGCCGAGGCCCGACGCGAGGCAGGCGCCGCAGACGCCGGTCAGCACGTCCCCCATGCCGCCGCTCGCGAACGCCGGACTCACGAGCGTCGTCGCACGCAGTTCACCGCCGGGCCGCGCCACCCAGGTCGGGGCGCCCTTGAGCAGCACGGTCGCCTGCGTCGCGTCGGCCAGCCGCCGGGACGCAGCCGGCGCATCCTCGCGTACCTCTTCGACGGATGTTCCGAGCAAGCGGGCCATCTCGCCGGGATGCGGCGTCAGGAGGACGGATCGCAGCGGAGCCGGCGGACCGAGCGGCGCCCCTGTCTCCGCCGCCTCAGCCGAAAGCACGTTCAGAGCGTCCGCATCGATGACCAGCGGAACGGACCCTTCCTCCAGCACGCGTTGCATCAACTCCGTGCGCTCCGGCCCCGTTCCCAGACCCGGTCCGACCGCGACCGCGCCGGCCCAGCTCAGCGCCGACCGCACCGCCTCGGACGCGGACCAGTCCACGAATACGGCCTCCGGCACGCTGGTCTGCACGACCTCCCGGTTCTCCGGGGCGCTCACGACGCGCACAATGCCGACTCCCCCCCGGATCGCCGCGCGGGCCGCGAGCACCACGGCCCCGGCCATGCCCCGCTCCCCGCCCACGATCGCGAGATAGCCCGCGTCGCCCTTGTGGCCGTCCGCGGGCCGCACTCCGAGCAGGCCGGCCACCCACGCCGCCGTCACTGCCCGCGCCGTCGGCGCCGCCGCGGGTGGCGGAAAGCCGATTTCCACGGAGACCAGGTCGCCGATGCGTTCGCGAGCCGGGAACCTCAGGAGACCCATCTTCGGCCACCCGAAGGTGACGGTCAGGTCGGCCCGGATCGCGGCACCCGGCACGCGGCCCGTGGTAAAGTCCACGCCGCTGGGACCATCCGCGGAGACCACGGCGGCCCGGGCGGCGTTCACGCGCTCGATCATCCTCGCCTGGGGCGGGCGGGGCGCCGTCGTCAGGCCCGTCCCCAGGATGCCATCGATGACGATGTCCGCTGCCGCGAGTTCCCGCTCCAGCGCTTCCGACGGCTCGAGCGTCAGCTTCCAGCCCGCGAGGACATCCGGATCCGGGGCGCGGCTCCCGCATTGGACGAACCCGACGGATCGCCCCCAGGCGGAAAGAGTCCGTCCGGCCACGAGGGCGTCCGCGCCGTTGTGGCCGCTTCCCGCAAGCACCGCGACCCGGCCGGCCGGGAACCGTTCGTGCACGTGCCGCGCCAGGGCTCGACCCGCGTTTTCGATCAGCGCGCGTTCGGGTATCGCCCCCGATTCGACGGCGACGCGATCGATCTCCGCCATCTCGACCGCGGTGGGCAGCCACACCTCGCGCGCGGCAAAGCGCCACCAGTCCGCTGGCGAGAAGGTGGGAACCCGGCTGGCGGAACTCCGCGCGATATCGACGGAGCTTTCGCCGGGGAGGTTACTTGTAGGACTGCTGGACGTTGCGCCCGAAGCTGATCTCACCGTTGTCGATCCGGATGTTGAACCCGCAGTCGGGGTTCGAGCAGACCCATGCCTTGTACCGGATCGGCGCCCCGTCGCGTCCGTAGTCCGAAAGCGGGAGCAGGACCCCCTTCGTGCAACTCAAGCACTCCGTGAACGACCCCGAATCGGCCACGCGTTCACCCCCTCCCCTTCCAGTTCCTCCCCTACGCGCTCCAGGGGTAGCTGTCCTCAAAAGCTTCGTCGAAGCTGAAGAGCCCCTCGAAGTCCTCTCGCGAATCGTCGGGTTGTTTGATCAGCACTCCACATTCAACCAGCGCGAAGACGATCTCGCCGATGTCCGTTGTGCCGTGCACACCCCAGTGTTCGAGTACGGTCCGCGCCAGAGGGCCGAACCGCTCCAGGGCGAGTTCCCGGACCGCGTCGGCCACTTCGGCGCCGCTGATGTGACGAGGCAGCTCGAGGCTGGACAGCCGGCGCTGGAGAGCGGAGAGCAAAAACAGGTATGCGGCTTCCGTATACCTGGGGTTGCCCTTCCTGATGCCCGTCAGAACCCCCGCTGTGTCCACCTCGTCTCACCTCGTCACAGGCCCCTTTTTCCGGCCCTGGTGCGCACTGCCCGCAAGGACATGAAGGGCAAAGTTAGACGGGGGAAAAAGTTGGCGTCAAGCTAGGCTCTCGCCGCGAACGCGGTCATCCTGCGGATAAAGCGGGAAATCCGCGCACAACGCGCGGACCTCGGAGTCCACCGCCGAAAGCGTCGCATCATCACCTTCGGAGCGCAGCGCGCGGTGCATGAGGTCGGCGATTCTCTCCATTTCGTTCTCGCCCATGGAGCGGGTCGACACCGCCGCCGTCCCGATCCTTATGCCGGACGCCACGAAGGGCGACCGGGTCTCGAACGGCACGGTGTTCTTGTTGACGGTGATGCCCGCCCGACCCAGGAGAGCCTCCGCATCCCTGCCGGTGAGATCCGTCGTCCGGAGGTCCACGAGGAGGAGGTGCGTGTCCGTCCCTCCCGCCACGAGGTCATAGCCGTGTTCAGCGAGCCGCCGTCCCAGAGCGCGGGCGTTGCGCACGACGAGATCCGAGTACTCGCCGAACTCGGGACGCAAGGCCTCCCCGAGAGCGACCGCCTTTGCGGCGATCACATGCATCAGGGGACCGCCCTGGAGTCCGGGGAACACGGCCTTGTCGACCGCCTTCGCGTGCTCCTCGCGGCACAGGATGAGTCCGCCCCGCGGCCCGCGCAGCGTCTTGTGCGTCGTCGTCGTCACGACATCCGCGTGCGGCACCGGGGACGGATGGTGTCCCGTCGCCACGAGACCCGCGATGTGCGCCATGTCCACGAGGACGCGGGCGCCGCATTCCTCGGCGATTTCCGCGAAACGCCCGAAATCGATCCGTCGCGGGTAGGCGCTGGCGCCCGCAATGATGACGGAAGGACGCACCTCCAGCGCGGTCGCCCGGAGCGCGTCGTAGTCGATCGTCCGATCCGAGGCGCGCACTCCATAGGGGACGACGCGGTACCAGAGACCCGAGAAGTTGACGTGCGAACCGTGCGTCAGGTGCCCCCCGTGCGAGAGATCCATCCCGAGGAGCGTCGCCCCGGGTTCGGTGAGCGCCTGAAGCGCCGTCATGTTCGCACCGGAGCCGCTGTGCGTCTGGACGTTGCTGTGGTCCGCCCCGAACAGCCGGTGCGCTCGCTCGCGGGCGAGATTCTCGACCTCGTCCACGAACTCGCAGCCGCCGTAGTAGCGGCGCCCGGGATAGCCCTCCGCGTACTTGTTCGTCAGCACGCAGCCGGTCGCCTCGAGCACCCCCCGGGACACGAAGTTCTCGCTCGCGATCAACTCGAGACCCGTGCGCTGTCTCTCGAGCTCCCGGTCGATCGAAGCGGCCACCGCGGGGTCCGTCTCGCGGAGCGGGCGTGGGTCCAGGGCGCCGATGGCTCTGCGTTCGGCCGTCGCACTCACACGTATCCCCTCTCTCTGTAGAGTTGCCGCGCGATCAGGCTGCGGTGCATTTCGTTGGCTCCCTCGTAGATCTCGGTGACCTTCGCGTCCCGGAAGAGACGTTCCACGGGGTATTCCCGCGAGTATCCGTAGCCCCCGAACACCTGGACGGCGTCGCGGGCGTTCGTCATCGCGGTCTCGCTCGCGAACAATTTGGCCACGCTGGAGAGACGGCGCGCCCGCGGGTCGCCCAATGTGTGCGCGGCGGCCGCACGCTCGAGCAGCCCCCGCGCGGCCTCGAGCCGGGTCACCATGTCGCCGAGCTTGAACTCCATCCCCTGAAACTCCCGCAGTGAGCGCCCGAACTGGCGTCGAGTATCCGCGTATTCGAACGCCGCGTCCACCGCGGCCGAGGCGATCCCGAGCGCCTGTGCCGCGATCCCGAGCCGGCCCGCCTCGAGGCCTTCGAGCGCGTAGCTGAAGCCCCGGTTTACCTCTCCAACCATAAGGTCTTGCGACAAAAAGACATCCTTCAGCGACAAAGCGACCGTTTCCGAACCTCGCTGTCCCATCTTTCGCTCTTTCCTGCCGACGGACAATCCCTCCGTCCCGGCCGGCAGGAGAAAGGCGCTGATGCCGCGCGATCCACGCCGGTCATTCACCGTATCCGTCCTCGCGAAGATCAACACGACATCCGCGGACGCGCCGTTCGTCACCCACATCTTCTCGCCGTTGATGATCCAGCCGCCGTCGACGGGCGTGGCCTGCGTCCGAAGCGCCGCGGCATCCGTACCGGCGCCGGCTTCGGAGAGAGAGAAGGCGCCGAGCACCTGCCCGCTGGCCATCCTGGGGAGCCACTCCTCCCGCTGTGTCTCGCTCCCGTGGCGCAGCAGAATCGCAGCGGCGAGCGAATTGTGAATGCTGACGGAGACCGCGACCCCGGCATCGCCCCACGCGAGTTCCTCCAGCACGTAGAGGTACGTGACGAGATCGAGCCCGAGACCGTCGTACCGCTTCGGCACCCGCATGGCGAGGAAGCCGAGCTCGCCCAGTTCCCGATGGATCGCGGCATCGAAGCGGTCCTCGTTCGCGTCCCGGGCTTCCGCCGTGGGCTGAAGCCGCTCTTCGGCGAACTGGCGAGCGAGCGTGAGAATCTGTTCCGCCTCGGAGGAGAGTTCGAGGGCAGACCAGGAGCGGCGGCCGGTCATCATGCCGCGGTGTAGTCGTAGAAGCCGCGACCGGACTTCCGGCCCAGCCGTCCGGCGGCGACGTACTTCGCGAGCAGCGGACAGGGGCGGTACTTGGAGTCGCCGAGTTCCGCGTGCAGGACCCGCATGATCGCGAGGCACGTGTCCAGTCCGATGAGGTCGGCGAGCGCAAGCGGTCCCATGGGATGGTTCATGCCGAGCTTCATCACGGTGTCCACCGCCTCGGCCTCCGCCACTCCCTCCATGAGACAGTACACGGCTTCGTTGATCATCGGCATCAGAATCCGGTTCGCGACGAAACCGGGATAGTCGTTCACCAGGACCGCCGTCTTCGAGAGCCGCGCACAGAGGCCGAGGGTGAGGTCGGCCGTGTCGTCGGTGGTCTCGAGCCCCCGAATGACCTCGACGAGGCGCATGACGGGCACGGGGTTCATGAAGTGCATCCCGATCACGCGCCCCGGGTCGGCGGCGTGCGAGGCGATGAGGGTGATGGAGATCGAACTCGTGTTCGACGCGAGCAGCGTTTCCGGACTCACGACGGCGGACAACTCCTCGAAGAGCCTGAACTTGAGCGTCGGGTCCTCACTGGCGGCCTCCACGACGACTTCCGCGTCCTCGAGCGCCGTCAGCGACCGCTCCGTCGCGACCCGGTCGAGCGCCGCTTCGGCCTCTTCCGTGGAGATTCGCTCCCGGCGGGTCTGGCGCGCGAGGTCTCGCTCGATGGAGGCCCGCGCCCGGCCGAGCGCTTCCGGCGCCACGTCCACGAGGCGGACCTCGATGCCGGCGAGCGCGAAGACGTGGGCGATGCCGCTTCCCATCGTCCCCGCACCGACGACGCCGACCCGCGACACCTCACCCGCTCGCATCGAGGCTCCCATCATTATCGTCGGGGCTTCCCGTCGTCGTCGACAACCGGGAACCGGATGGGCTTCGCGACCCCGCGACCCGCCACAGCCACGCGGTCCCGAGTACGGTCACGAAGGTGATCATCAGCGCCCCCTCCGGCCCGAAGGCACCGCCCGTCCACAGTACCGGGCCCGTGACGGCGGCTTCGAGGCCGGAGACCGACACGTCGAGCCCGCTCACGGGCAGACCGCTCGCGGCCATCACCCAATTCCAGCCGAAGTGGAGCCCCGTGACGAACCACAGGCTGCCCGAACGCCAGTACGCCACGCCGAGCAACACGCCTGCAAGCGTCAGGTTGACGAGCGCGAGCGGCGTCACCCCCGGGTTGGCGCCGTGCACGAGGCCGAACGCCACCGAGGTCGCGACCACGGCGGGAACGGGCCCGAACCGGACGTGGAGGACGCGGAAGGGATACCCCCGAAAAAGGAGTTCCTCCGTGAACGCAGCCACCAGCAGGAGGGCCGAGACCTGCACCCCCTCGAGGACCGGTGCGGGCGACACGGTCCACGAGACCCAGCCCGGTGCGACCAGAGCGAGAATGGCGGCGCCGATGATCGCAACTCCCGCCAGCACGCCGGAACCGAGTTCCGCGAGGCCCGGAGGTCCGGGCCTCAACCCGAGCGCGGACAGCGGACGCCTGTCGACGCCGACCGCCAGCAGCCAAGTGGCCGCACACGCCGCGAGCAGCACGGGCGTGACGGTCCGCCAGTCGACGGACTCCGCCGCCTCGGCACCCGGAAGGCCCGCGATGAGCGCGGTCGCGAACCCGAACACGAGTCCGAAGGCGATGAAGAAACCGGCGAATGCCGCCAGCCGTCCGGCCCAGGCCCAGCCTTCGGGCTTCACGTTCATCGCCGCTCCACGCTCAGCGCGACGGCGTTGCCTCCGCCAAGACACAGGGTGGCCATCCCCTGCTCGATGTCGCGGTCCCGCATCGCATGGAGGAGCGTCGTGAGGATCTTCGCGCCCGAAGCCCCGATCGGGTGGCCGAGGGCGATCGCCCCGCCGCGGACGTTCACGCGATCGAGATCCAGCCCCAGTTCGCGGGCGTCCGCGAGACACTGCACGGCGAACGCCTCGTTCATCTCCACGAGTCCGTAATCGGCGACCACCGTCCCATCGAGGGTCATGAGCCTCCGCACGGCATCGACGGGCGCGAAGAAGAGGTCGCGGGGCGCCATCGCACCCACGGAGTAGGCCCGGATCCGCCCGAGAACCGGAAGGCCGTGCGCCGCGGCGTACGCCTCGGACGTGACGAGCGTGGCCGCCCCCCCGTCGTTGAGGCCGGGCGCGTTTCCGGCCGTGACGCTGGGCTCGGTGACCTCCGGTGGAGCATCGCCCGCGAAGGCGGGCTTCAGCTTTGCGAGCGCCTCGAGCGACGTGCCGCGACGCGGAGGCTCGTCCGTCTCGATCGTCACGGTCCCCTTGCGCGTCTCGATGTGGACGGGGACGACTTCTTCGGCGAATTCCCCCCCATCGATCGCGCGGATGGCCTTCTCGTGGCTACCGAGCGCGAAGGCGTCCTGGTCCTCGCGGTTCACGCCCGCCTTGTGGGCCGTGTACTCGGCGTGGCCGCCCATGTGACAGGTACCGAAGGCGCACCACAGACCGTCGTGTATGAGACCATCGACGAGCGACCGGTCCCCGAACTTCACTCCCTCGCGGTGTCCCCGGAGGAGATAGGGGGCGTTCGACATCGACTCCATCCCCCCGGCGACGACGACCCGGGCGTCGCCGGCCTTTATCGCCTGCGCCGCCAGCATGACGGCTTTCAGGCCGGAACCGCAGACCTTGTTCACGGTCACCGCCGGAACCGTCACGGGTACTCCGCCCCGGATCGCCGCCTGGCGGGCGGGCGCCTGTCCGACCCCCGCCTGCACGACATTCCCCATGATCACGTCGTCGATCTCCTCCGGGTCGACTCCGGCCCGATCGACCGCCGCCGAGATCGCGAGACCGCCGAGGTCCGGGGCCGCGAGGGACGAGAGTCCGCCCATGAAGCGACCCGTGGGGAGCCGCGCGGCGGAGACGATCACCGGGGTTCTTTCGCTATCGCTCATTGTTCCATCACTCATGCAGTCGTTCGTGTGGTTCAACCCGTTCGGAAGGCCGATCCCGCCGCCTGGCGCGCCCGCGTCGCGGAACCGGCCCGAGAGCTTTTCGGAGCGCGGACCACGTCGTCCAGCCCCGCCGTTCCGCATCCTCGAGCATGCGGACGAGGATACGCGCCGTCGCGACCGCGTCGCCCCGAGCCCGGTGCCGTTCGCGGATCTCGATCCCATAATAGTCGGCGACCGAGTCCAGGCCTCGACGCTCGAGTCCCGGCAGCAGTCGGCGCGCCATGTGAACCGTGCACAGCCGAGGTCCCCTTGGGAGGCCGGCCCCTGCCCGCCGCATCTCGGCACGCACGAAGCCCCAATCGTAGGCCGCGTTATGTGCGACGAAAACCCGGCCGCGGAGGTGCTCGCGCACCGGATCGCAGATCTGGGAGAAGCTCGGTGCTCCGTGCGTCATCTCCGTGCGGATGCCGGTGAGGCGCGTGATCCACGGCGGAATCGCCACGCCGGCATCCACGAGCGTCGAATAGCATCCGCCGATGGCGCCACGATCCACGTTCACGATCGCGATCTCCACCACCCGGCCGTGCCCCCCCGCGACACCGCCGTTGGTCTCGACGTCCACGACCGCGTATCGGAGGTCCCGGAGCCCCCTGGCCGCCGGATTGCGGGTCCGCCGGCTTCCCCCGGCAAGCCGCCAGGCATCGCCGTCCTCCCCGTCGCGGGCGACCTCGGGAATCCCTTCGAGCAACTGTGCGACGAGCCGCCCGGCCATGGTCGGCGGACACCCGTGCATGCCGAAAACCTCGGCGGCGAGATCCACGGACGAGCGGGGACCGTCCTCGAGCCGGCGCAGCGCCTTGCGCACCAGCACCCCGTCGGGCGCGAAGTGCATGCCCGTCATGCATCGCTCCCGGTACGCCGACCCGCCTCGGACATCAGATAGCTCAAGCCTTCCAGTTCGAGCACGATGTCCACGGTCCGGATCGGCACGCCGTTCACCTCGGAGAGTTCGATCGGCGCGAAGTTGAGGATCGCGCCCACGCCCGAGCGCTCGAGTTCCGCGGCGACCTCGGCGGCGACCTCCGTGGGGGTCGCGACGACCCCGATCTCCGCTCCGCACTCGGCGATGACCGGCCGGAGTTCCCTCATGGGGCGAATCCTGAGCCCGTGCGCCCGCGTCCCGATCTTCGCCTCGTCGACGTCGAAGGCCGCGACGACATCGAATCCGCGCGCCGCAAGCCCGCCATACCCGAGGAGCGCGGACCCGATCTTGCCGACACCCACCAGCGCGAGCCGCCAACTGCGTGAAAGCCCGAGGATGTTCTCCAGCGCCCGCACGAGCCCGTCGACCGAGTATCCGCGCCCGCGTTTGCCGAACGAGCCGAAGTGGCTCAGATCCTTCCGGACCTGGGCCGAGGTGGCCCCTGAAGGTTCGGCAAGCTGCGAACTGGACACGAACTCCACGCCGGCTCGCTCGAGGTCGCGCAACATGCGGAGATACAGGGAGAGGCGCCGAACCGTCGAATCGGAAATTCTGCCGCTCATGCCTGCCCTTGTGAAAGGTTTCACAAACCAAGATAGGGCCGGCCCGTGCTCAACTCAACGCGACGCGCCCCCTTCCTTTCCCGCCCGAAGCGCCGCCGCGAGGCGCACGAAAGTCGGAGGATCCAGCATCTCGGGCCGCACCGCGGGATCGATCGAGAGTCGCCCCAATACCGCCTCCACATCTCCGGCGAAACTCAGCTCCGGAGCCGTGCGCAGCGTCTTCTGCAGTTGCTTCCGGCGGCGGTTGAAGCACGCCCGCGTCAGCGTCCTGAGCGACGCGCGGTCCACGCCGGCGGCGTCCGGCCGCGGCTCCAGCCGAACCACCGCCGAATCGACCGCGGGGACGGGACGGAACGCCTGGCGGCCCACGCGGAAGGCAACCGAGGCGACGGCGATCGCCTGCACCCCGACGGAGAGCGCGCCGTACGCCTTGATGCCCGGCGGCGCGACGATGCGTTCCGCCACCTCTCTCTGCACCGTGAGCACGATCCGGCTGGCCGCCGGCTCGAGTTCGAGAAAGGCGAAGACGAGGGGCGACGTGATGTTGTAGGGGACGTTCGACACCACGCGCACCGTAGCGGCATCCCGCACGAACTCCGAGAGTCCGATGCGAAGTGCGTCGCCCTCCACGACATCCACATCCGCCCGGTCCCCCCAGCGGGCGCGGAGCCCACCCGCAAGATCGCGATCCTTCTCGACGAGGACGAGGCGACGGCAACGGCCGACGAGGTATTGGCTGAGCTCTCCGTGCCCCGGTCCAACCTCGAGCACGACATCCCTGGGCCGCGGGTCGAGTTCCCGCACGATCTTGCGCTGGATGTTCGGGTCGACCAGGAAGTTCTGGCCGAGCGCACGCTTCGGCCGGGTGCGTTCGGCCTTCCCGGCGCTCACAGGGAAGCCGCGACGGCCGTCCGATCGTCCAGCCTCATCTCGTCATCGCTATCCGCGAAGAGAGCCGTCACGAGGAGTTCGGGGTCGAGGTCCCCGCGGTCGATACACCTCCGCACCCGGGCATCCGGCGTCTCGAGAGGATCGCTGAGCTCGGCGAGGCCATCGGTGAACGCCAGCAGCGTTTCTCCGGCAGACGGCACCCGTGCCTGCCGGTACGACCGGACCGTGGCCACGCCGACAGGGGGATCCAGGGCGGCGAGACGGCGCGTCCCGTCCGATCCGAGCAGGTACGCATACGGGTGACCGGCGTTCGCGTAGCGCAGTTCTCCGCGCTCGGGATCGATGACTCCGTAGAAGAGCGTCATGTACATCTCGGTCGCGTCGAGCGCCGCCCGGAGCTGCCCGTGCATGGCGTCCAGGACGGCCGCGGGTTCGGCCTCCACGCGCGTCGCCAGGACCACGGCACTCAGCGTACGGGCCATGATGAGCGCGGCGGAGGGGCCGTGCGAGCTCACGTCGCCGAGCATGACTCCCAGGCAGCCGTCCGCGAGGCGGACGAGATAGTAGAAGTCGCCGCCCAGAGAGAGCGCCGGATCGCAGCGGGCCGCTATCCGTCCGAGATCGCGAAAGTCCTCGGGGGGCGGCAGGAGTTTCAGTTGCAGATCCCGGGCGATCTCCAATTCGGCCAGCACGCGCTCCCGGCGCAACCGTCGTGCGAGGAGCCGCTCCCGCGAATGTTCGCCCTCGGCCACGGCGCCGATCCAGCCCGCGAGCAGCGTCGCGGCAGCATCGCCGCTGCTCGCCGGATCGTGGACGAGCCGCAGCCGTCCCGCATCGCCCAGCGGCCACGCCTCCCGAACCTCACGCGGGCCGTTCGACTCCTCGTCGTTCGCCCAGCTGTCGAACAGCACCTGCGAGCCGTCCTCGAACCGCCGGTCGAGGCGAAATCTGAGACCGGTGACATCGGCGAAACGCCGCAGGAGAGGTTCGATCCTCACAAGGGGATCCGGCGCGCCCCGGAACGAGAGCGTGACCCTGTTTCCGGTCTCGTTGAACGTCACGTCGTCGGCCAGCTGCCTCAGAAGAAAGAGGCCGCGCCCGCGGGGCCGCCCGATGCCCTCCGCCGAGATCGGGTCCGGCACGGCATCGGGATCGAAACCGCTCCCCTCGTCCGAGACCTTCACGCGCAGGCCGTCCGCGTGTGTTTTCGCGGAAACCCGCACGACGGCGCCGGGACGGTCGCCGCCCCCCCACAGGATCGCGTTGGCCACGGCCTCGCCGAGCGCGACCCGGAGTCGGAACGCCGTCTCGCCATCCAGATCGGCGAGGTGCCGGCATGCCACGACGACCCGCTCCACCACGGCGCGCTGGTAGCGCACGCTCGAGGGAAACACGACGCGTATGTGCCCCGACTCATCGACGTCCAGGTTCAGGTCGGGCGCCTCCGCGGGCGAGGTGTGTTTCTGCCACACGAGCCCGAGTTCGGCCGCGTTGAGCGGATAGAAGAGGTAGTCCGTCCAGTCTTCTGCCAGCGCCGAGCCCAGACGGTCGATCCATGCGCCATCGACGAGCGCCACGAGGGCCGACGCAGCGCCGAAGCGGCGGTGCAGGTACGGCATCGTCGCGCGCGGTTCGGCGATGTCCACCAGGATGAGATCCGTCGGGAGCACCGTCAGAGGGCGCCCGAAGAGCCCTCTCACTTCGGGAGGCGGATCGATCTCGGCGGCGGCGTCCGCGACGGCCTGGAGGATGTCCGGCCGGCTGGAGAGGACCAGGATGCGGGCCGCGTCTCCGTCCTTCATTCCGGAGCTGGGGCTCCGGTCAGGATTCGCCGAGCGCCGCTGCCCGGGATTCGGCGATCTCGAACAGCGAGTCCAGCCTGGTCAGGGCGAAGAGCCGCTGAAGATCCTCGTTCAGCCCGGCCAGCGTCAGGCGGCCGCCCGCGTCGCGGATGTGCTTGGAGAGGCTGACGAGTACCCCGAGGCCGGAGGAGTCGATGTAGTCGGCCTCGGTGAAATCGATGACGAAATCGGCGTCCCCGTCCGCCAGGCGCGCGAGCACGCGCTCCTTGAATTCGCCGCGGTTGTTGATCGTGAGCTGTCCGCCCACGGCGACGAGGGTAGTGGCTCCCGCCGTTTCGATCGAAAACGTCATCCTTCGCTCCCGGGTGACATGAGGGCTGTAATGCAAGCGACATCCACGATATCGGAGACGGAGGCGCCGCGGGAGAGGTCGTTCAGCGGTCGCCGCAGCCCCTGAAGGATCGGCCCCAGCGCGCGCGCCCCGGCGAGTCGCTCGAGCAGTTTGTACGCGATGTTCGCGGCGTCGAGGCCGGGGAAGACGAGCAGGTTCGCGCGCCCGGCCACCGGAGACCCGGGAGCCTTCAGCGCGGCGACGTCCGATACGAGCGCCGCGTCGGCCTGCAGTTCACCGTCCGCCGCGACTTCGGGGCGAAGGCGGCGGAAGATGTCCAGCGCCTCCCGCACACGCTCGACCGCCGGCCCCGCGGCCGAGCCAAGCGTGGAATACGAGAGAAACGCAACGACCGGTTCTTCCCCCGCAACGGCTCTGTGCGCGTCGCAGGCCGCCGAAGCACTCTCCGCCATCTGGGCCGGGGTCGGCGCCGGGACGACCGCGGCGTCCGTAAGCGTGAGCACCCGCTCGGCGGGAGCGGGAAAGATCATGTGGAAGGCGGCCGAGACGGTCTCCACGCCATCGGCGAGACCGACGACCCGCAGACCGGCCCGGATGACGTCCGCCGTCGCATGCACGGCCCCCGCCACGACCCCGTCCAGTTCCCCGGCCGCGAGGCGTTGCGCGGCCTTCGCGAGGCCATCCGCGCCGGCGCGGATCTCGACGGGGCGTACCCACTCTTCCTCCCGCAACCGGCGAATCGCCCGCGCGGTGCGGGTCTCGTCCGCCTCCGGAAAACCGATGCGCCGCTCGAGGGCGCCGGCCCGCGTCCTCAGTCGGTCGATGAAGCCGGATGGGATCGGCTGAGACGTCACCTTGCAGTCCCGGTTGCTAGCGCTCGAACGCGAGGTCCATGCGGGCCTTCACGACCGGGCTCACGAAGTCCGTCACATCTCCGCCCAGACGTCCGACTTCGCGCACGAGCGAGGAGCTCAGGAACGTGTGACGCGTGGCGGGCGCCATGAAGAGAACCTCGACTTCGGGCCAGAGGGAGCGGTTCATGAGCGCCATCTGAAACTCGTACTCGAAGTCGCTCACGGCCCGCAGCCCGCGGACGATGATCCGGGCCTCGCGCGACCGCGCGAAGTTCACGAGCAGGCCGGAGAACGACGTCGCCTCGACCCTCGGTTCGTCCGCAAACACCTCGCGGATCAGATCGACGCGATCGTCGATCCCGAACAGTCCCGACTTCGCCTGCGTGGCCGTCTCCGCCACGGCGACGATCAGCCGGTCCACGATCCGCAGGCTCCTGCGTACGATGTCCTCGTGTCCGACCGTCAACGGGTCGAAGGACCCGGGATACACGGCGACGGCGTTGTTCATCGAGTTCCCCGTCAGAGTGTTCGGGTTGACGCGTCGGCCGGAGCCCGGAACCGGCTGACGCAGGTGTCACCGTATTCCCTCGTCCAGTCGGCCGCCGTCGCCCACTCGGCGTCCGGGCGGTGCTCGACCCACAGTTGTGAGGCGAACGGACGGATCCGGAAGCGCTCGACGAGCTGCGCGCCGCCGGCGGACGCGTACGGTGGATCCGCGAAGACCAGATCGAAGAGCGCGCCCGGACCGGCCATATCGTGCGGTGCGTCCTGACCGTCGACCCATGCGATGGCATCGTCCCGCACCACCCGCGATCGGTCTTCGAGATCGAGCATGGCGACATTGCGGCGCAGCAGCGCAACCGCCCGGCGATCCGACTCGACAAAATGGACGTGCGCCGCGCCCCGCGACAGCGCTTCGATCCCCAGCGCTCCGGAGCCGGCGTAGAGATCGGCGACCCTGGCGCCGTCGACATCCCCCGCGAGCGCGGAAAACCAGGCCTCCCGCACCCGCCCCGCCGTCGGACGCGTGCGCCGTCCACGGGGGGCCTCGATGAAGCGGCCGCCCAGGTCCCCGGCGATGATGCGAAGCCTGCGCGTCAGGCGAGAGATCCCGGGTAGAGGATGATCCCGCAACCCTCGCAGATGGCGAGATGCCGCCGCGCCCGAATCTCGGTCTGCTGCTGCTTCGGTATCGCCGTATAGCAGCGGCCGCATACCCCATCGACGGTGAGTTCGGCGAGCGCGGCCTGACGCCCACCTCCGCCCGCCGTGCGGTACAACTGCAGCGCCCGGCGGTCCAGCCGGCTCTCCTGCGTCCTCCGACTCACGCCGCAGTGCTGGAGATCCCCCTCGAGCGTCGCCCGCAGCCCTTCCACGGCGGTGCTCCGCTCCGCCAATTGCGCGGTCGCCTCCCCGAGCTCCGCTTCCGCGGCCTTCAACGCCCCGCGCGCGGTCTCCACATCCTGCATCGCGTCGAGCTGGTCATCTTCCGCCGCACGCAGGTTGCGCCGGGCCGTGTCCGTTTCGCTCCGAACCGCGAGATGCTGCTGCATGTTCGCGACTGCGACGGATCGCGCCTCCAGACGTTTGAGCGTCGCTCTGCCCGCCTCCACGGCTCGATGGAACTGCCTGACGCGCCCTTCCGCCTCCTCCACCTCCGCCCGGATCCGCGCGACCCGGGCTTCCAGCGTCTCCACGGTTTCCCGGAGTCCGGCCACCTCTCCGCCGAGACTCTCGAGTTCATCTTCTATCTTCAGGATCCTGTGATCGATTTCCTGAAGGGTGAGTAACTCCTCGACGATATCAGTCCCTTGCATACTCTCCCCGGCTGTCATCGCTGCGTGGCCGTAGTCCGCCCTGCTTCAGCGGCCGGCATGAACGCTCCCGACTCGCCCGCGGCCCGAAGTTCGCGCACGAGTTCCTGTTTCTCGTCCAACAATCGACGTTGCTGCTCCGGCTCCGCAAGCTCGATCGCGCGGCCGATCTCCTCGATCCGTTCACGATGCCGCCGGTAGAGGAGGCGACGCACCACGGCGTCGAAGACCCGGGCGGCGTCCGGGAGCTCCCGATCGGACTCTCGCAGCGTCTTCGCCAGTTCCCCGGCGGCGGCGGAGGCGGACGCCCAGTCGGGAGAATCGACCCCCTCGTCCGATGCCGCCGCCAGGATCTCGAACAGCTCGCGCGACCGCGGGTCGGACATGTGACCGGGCGCGAGCCCGACGCGCACGGCCTGCCGCGTGAGCGTCGGGTCACGAACGAGCAGGAGGAGGAAATCGTACTCCGTGCGCGAGGCCGGCGAGGGTCCACGCCGGGCGCGTCCCGGTTCGGCGGCCGGGGAACGGCGTCGAGGTGGGGAACGCTCGAGGCGCGCGATCTCGTCCACGAGCGTCTCGCGCCGTATCCCCAGGCCTTCCACCGCCCGGTCCACGTAAATGTCGCGGAGCGCCGGATCGGAGACCGCCCGCAGCGTACTGAGCAGGCCATCCACCGCCCGACGCCGTCCCTCCACCCGATCCAGGTATCCCTCGCGGCGAAGGATCTGGAGCTTGCGCTCGAGAAGATCCACCGCATCGTCCAGAAGCTGCCGGATGGCGGACGGACCGTCCCGGCGGATGAGGGAGTCGGGATCTTCCCCGGACGGGAGCGACACGACCATCGGGTGAACCCCCGCGGCCAACAGGATGTCCCCGGTCCTGAACGTCGCGCGCAGCCCGGCGAGATCGCTGTCGTAGAGCAGGTAGGCCCGTTTCGTGTATCGGCCGATGCGGCGAGCCTGGTCCGCCGTGAAGGATGTCCCCAGCCCGGCGACCGCAAAGCCGAGGCCGGCCCGGTGCAGTGCGATGACATCGGTGAACCCCTCCGCGACCGCGGCGTGGCCCTCGCGTCGCATGGCGTGCCGCGCCCGGTTGAGTCCGTACAGCTCTTTTCCCTTGTGGAAGACGGGCGATTCGGGCGAATTGATGTATTTGGGCGCATCGGAGGCGGCATCGAGGATGCGGCCACCGAAGCCGATCGGGCGGTCGCGCAGATCATGGATCGTGAACATGAGACGCCCGCGAAAACGGTCGTACGGCTCTTCCGCTCTCTCGCTCGTCGCAAGAAGCCCGAGCTCGAGCAGCGCCCGCTCCTCGATCCCGTGCCGGGCCGCGGCGGTGCGGAGCGCACGCCATTCGTCGTCTGCGTAGCCCAGCCCGAAGTCGAGCGCCTCCTCCAGCGAAAGTCCGCGCCCCTGGAGATAGGCGCGTGCGCCGGCGCCGGCCGGTTCGCGCAGCCGGTCCCGGAACCACTCGGCCGCGAAGGCGAGCACTCCGCGAAGCGGCGCATACGGATCCTCGCGTCGCTCCTCCCGGTCGGGAACCTCGATCCCGACTCTCGCGCCCACGAAGCGCACCGCCTCCGGGAAATCGAACCCGAGGTGCTTCATGATGAAGCCGAAGACGTCCCCGCCCTCCCCGCAGACGAAGCACTTGAAGATCTGGCGCTGCGGGTCGACGGCGAAGTTCGGACCGTCTCCGCCGTGCAGCGGGCAGGGTCCGCGATAGCTCTTCCCCGATCGTCGAAGCTGAACGTACTCTCCCACGATCTCGAGGATGTCGGCCCGTGCGCGGATGTCCTCTACGAGGCTGTCGCTCACCACGATTCCACCCCTACCGCCCGCAAGTCTCGCTCACTCGAACTCCACGACCGTGACGCCTGTTCCCCCTTCGTTCGATTCGCCGGCCCTGAGGATCCGGATCCGGGGATCCCCGGCGAGCAGCTGCCCGACCCGCTCCCTCAGCGCGCCCGTTCCCTTGCCGTGAATGATTTTTAGCCACGGGAGATCGCCGACCACCGCCGCATCGACGGCCGGGTTGAGCATTCCCTCGACCTCGTCGACGCGCAGGCCCCTCAGGTCGACCTCCGTGGCGGCGGTGAAATCCGGTCGGCGCTGCGCGGAGCCCGCGGCTTCGTGCAGCCGGGCCGGGCCGGACGAACGGGTCTCCGGTGCAGAATGGGGAGTCAGGTCCCGCAGCGGTACCGTCAGCCGCAGTTCACCGACCTCGATGACGCCGCGATCCTGCCGGATTTCAACGAGGCGCGCCGGCCGGTCGGACGCGTTCCACCGCACGGCATCGCCGACTCGCACCGCTCGCGCCACCGATGGAGGCTCGGACTCGCCCAGGGCACGAAGAGCGCGGGAAGACGTCCGGAGCGCCCGCTCCACCTCCCCCCGCGCGGCCCGCTTCGACTCCCGGCGGCGCACCTCATCCCCCGTGGCGAATTCGGACTCGAGGCGTGAGATCGCCGCTTCCACCTGCTTTCGCGCCTCGCGAAGAACCGCAAGCCGCTCCGCCTCCCGTTCAAGAGCGGCGGCGCGCTCCGAGTCGGCCAGGGCAGTCTCCCGGGACGCGAGATCGCGTTCACGGTCGGCCGTCTCTCCGGCCCGGCGCTCAAGCTGCGTACGAAGGTCTTCGACCTCGCTCCGTTCGGTCTCGAGCCGGGCGAGGAGCGTGTCCAGCGACACGTGCTCGGGTCCGAGCCGGTCGCGCGCAGCGGCGAGTACGTCTTCGGGGACGCCCAGCCGCGCCGCGATCACCAGCGCGTAACTGCGTCCGGGCCGGTCCCTTACGAGACGGTACGTCGGTTCGAGCCGTGTTCCATCGAATTCCAGCGAGGCGTTCACGGCAGCGGCCTTCTCGTCGCCGAGGCGCTTGAGGTCGCCGAGGTGCGTCGTGGCGACCGTGAGACGTGCCTGTCGAGCCAGCCGCCGCAACGATGCCGCCGCAAGCGCGCCCCCCTCGGCCGGGTCCGTGGCGCTGCCGATCTCGTCGAAGAGGACGATGTCCCGGTCGCCGGCCTCGTGCAGGATCTCGGCCAGGTTGCGCGCCTGCGCACCGAAGGTGGAGAGCGAAGCCTCGATCGACTGTTCGTCCCCGATGACCGCGAAGAAGCGACGGAAGAAGGGGATCCGGCTCCCGTCGCCGAGCGGCGGCAGGACCCCGCTCTGCGCGAGCGCGGACAGCAGGCCGAGCGTCTTGAGAAACACCGTCTTCCCCCCCGCGTTCGGGCCCGAAACGAGGAGGACGCGCTCGCCCGCCGAGAGATCGAGGTCGAACGGGACCGCTCCGCCGGCATCGAGGACGAGGAGAGGATGACGGGCGCCGCGGATGCGGATCCCCTCCGAAGGCCCCTCGCTGAAGGCCGGGGGCGATGCGTCCATCTCGCCCGCAAAGAGCGCGCGGGCGCGAAGCGAGTCCAGTTCTACTAGGGCGGTGTACGAGACGGCGAGTTCCGACGCGCGAGCGCGCGCGGCAGAGGACAGGTCGCGCAGAATCCGGTCCACCTCGCGGGCCTCGCGGAGTTCCAGCTCGCGGATCTCGTTCATCGCCTCGATCGCGCGCGATGGCTCGACAAACAGGGTCCGGCGGCTGGCGGAAGCGTCGTGCACGAGACCGCCCGCGATTCCCTTCCCCTCGCGGCGTACCGGGATGCAGTAGCGGCCGTTTCGGACGGTGACCGAGGCGTCGGGCACGCGAACGCGCTCCGGAAGCTCGCGGGCGTAGCGCGTAAGCTCGTCGACGAGCCGGCCACGTCGCGTCGCGAGCGCGCGACGGATGCGCCCAAGTTCCGGAGAGGCCCCATCCGCGACCGCTCCCGTCGCGTCGAAGGTGCGCGCAATCCGTTTCTCGAGGGCCGCCTCACCCCACAACCGGCTCACATGCTCCGCGGGGAGGCCGTCGGGATCGAGACGCGCGTCCAGTCGCCGCACGGCGCGTGCGACCGCCATGACCTGCGCGCATGCAAGCAACTGAGGCGGCTCCAGCGGCGCGTCTTCGATCGCGAGCCGCCGGAGGGCCCCGTCCAGCGGCGCGATCGTGTCCAGCGCCCAACCATCTCCGCTCTCGATGAGCCGCCGAAGCTCGTGCACCGCCGCGAGCGAGCGGACCGCGGAAGACGCGTCCGCAAGCGGCCGGAGTGCGTGTACCGCGGCGCAGCCCGCTTCCGACACGGCGCGTTCGCCGATCGCCGCCAGCACGCGGTCGAACTCGATGACTCGGAGCGCGTGATCCACGGCGGCTACCCCGGCGGCCAACCCATGCGGCGGGCACCCAGCACGTGGAAGTGCAGGTGAGGCACGGCCTGGCCACCGTCTTCGCCGACATTCGTGACAACGCGGTATCCGTCCTCCAGCCCCTCCGAGCCGGCGACGGCTGCGCACGCGAGAAGGAGTTGCGTTCCGAGCGGCCCGTCCGACAGAGCCGAGAGGCTCGACACGTGCGCCCGCGGAATGACGAGCACATGCACCGGCGCCTGGGGTTCGAGATCCCGGAACGCCACCCAGTCGCTCGTCTCGGCAACCACGTCCGCCGGGATCGCCCCCGAAGCAATGCCGCAGAACACGCAGTCCGTCATGTCGACCTCTCGTCGTCCGCCTCGTTTTCGTCGTCCGCCAGAAGGGCCGCGGCCGCGGCGACGACGACCACTGCCGCCGTTTCGAACCTCAGTGTCGCCGAGTTCAGGGAAACGAGCCTGAAGCCCGCTTCCAGGCAGCGACGCCGCTCGGGACCCGTCAGGCCGCCCTCCGGCCCGACCGCGACGGTCAACGGGCGTCCGGCACCTCCGCCCTCCGAGCCACGGGGGATCGCGCCACGGAGCCCTTGCCGCCCCTCCGCGTCCGCGAGCCACCCGTCCCCCCCATGGCGCCGGAAGGCCTCCCGGGGTTCCACGGGGCCTTCCAGCCGAGTGAGCCAACCTCGGCCCGATTGCTTCAGCGCAGCCCTCGCGCGGGCCTCCGCCCGCCGCAGAAAGCCCTCGGCGCGGCCGGCATCGGCCACGGAGCGCGACCGCTCCCACTCGATCCACGTGATCGTGGCGGCGCCGAGTTCCACGACCTTCTCCACGAGCCAGAGGGAGCGATCGCGATTCGCCACGGGAGCCCAGAGGTGAAGCGGGAGTGCGGGTACAGGCGGGCGCGGGGCGAGCAGCCGGCAGCTTGCGCCGCGCCGGTCCAGTGTAACGAGTTCCGCCTCCCAGCGGCGTCCGGCGCCGTCGATGACCTGGAGACGGCAGCCGGGGCGAATCCGGGCGGCGCGGAGATGGCCCACCTCGTCGCTCGCGAGTTCGGCCCGCGCGCCGACCGCCAGGCCCGCAAGACCGTCGGCGAAGAACGTTGGATCGCTCACGAAGGGCAACGTATCCGCCGCCGACGGGCCATCGCCACCAGCCCTCGCGCGCTTCCGCGACGGAGCCTTTTCCGGTGGCGCCTCGAACCCTTATGTTCGCTCCGCCGAAGCGGCCCGCCCAGCACGAGTTGTCTCGCGCGGCCTCCGGCTTCCCGGCGTTGGGCCAGCTAGCAGCCCGTGGCAGGACCCTGCGTCAGCGGCGAGAGCGGTGAAGCGCTTGCCTGACAAGGAGCGACGAGAGAGCATAGCCGTTGCTATGTGATCGAGGAGCGCCGCTCGAACGCAGCAGGGCTTTTGCCACTGGCTGCCCAGGGCGATTCAAACTCGTGCGAGGGGGCGATTGAACGAGACAAGGACCGCCGAAGCCAATTACGGGTCCGCTGCTCCGAGCGCGGATCCCCTCGTAGAATCCCAGTCCATCGACACGATCCGCACGCTCGCCATGGACGCTGTCCAGCGAGCCCGCTCCGGGCATCCCGGCACGGCGATGGCGCTCGCCCCCGTGGCATACGCCCTCTGGATGCGCCACATGCGGTACAGCCCGCGAGACCCCGCCTGGTTCGGCCGGGACCGGTTCGTGCTCTCCGCCGGCCACGCGGCGATCCTCCAGTACGCCGTCCTCCACCTCACCGGGTTCGACCTGCCCCTGCGGGAGATCCGCAACTTCCGGCGAGCGGGGAGCTGCACGGCGGGGCACCCCGAGTACGGCCACGTCCCGGGCGTCGAGACGACGACCGGTCCCCTGGGCCAGGGCGTCGCGAACTCCGTGGGGATGGCGATCGCCGAAGCGCATCTCGCGGCGGTGTTCAATCGGCCGGGCCACTCGATCGTCGATCACCGGACCTACGTCATCTGCAGCGACGGCGACCTCATGGAGGGCGTCTCCTACGAAGCCGCCTCGCTGGCCGGACACCTGGGACTCGGCAAGCTCGCCTGGCTCTACGACGACAACAGGATCACGATCGATGGCGACGTCAACCTCGCCTTTTCCGAGGACGTGAGCGGGCGATTCGAGTCTTTGGGGTGGCACGTGCAGTCCGTCGGGGACGCGAACGACCTGGCGGCGCTCGACGCGGCCCTCGAAGGCGCGCGGAGCGTGGAGGACCGCCCGTCCCTGATCATCGTCCGCTCGCACATCGGCTACGGCGCCCCCAACAAGCAGGACACGGCCGCGGCGCACGGCGCGCCGCTGGGCGAGGAGGAGGTCCGGCTCACCAAGGCCGTGTACGGCTGGCCGACCGAGCCGCCGTTCCTCGTGCCGGACGCCGTCCGGAGCCACATGGGTGGGCAGGTCGCACGCGGCGAAGCGCTCGCCGCCGAATGGAGGGAGCGCTTCGAACGATACCGCGCGGAGCACCCGAAGCTTGCGACGGAACTCGAACGCCGCATCCGGTCGGAACTGCCGGCGGCGTGGGATGAGGAACTGCCGGATTTCGGCCCCGACGACGATCCGATCGCTACGAGGGCCGCCTCCGGCCGGGCTCTGACCGCGCTCGCGCCGCGCCTCCCCGAACTCATCGGCGGAAGCGCCGACCTGTCGGGCTCGAACAACACGTTGATCGACTCGCCGAACTTTTCCAGGGACGCGCCCGAGGGCCGCAACCTCCGGTGGGGCATCCGCGAGCACGCGATGGCTTCCATCGCGAACGGACTTGTCCTCCACGGAGGCATCCGGCCATACATCGCCACCTTCTTCACGTTCACGGACTACGCCCGGCCGTCGATGCGGCTCGCCGCCCTGATGGGACTGCCCAACATCTACGTGATGACGCACGACTCCATCGGCCTCGGGGCCGACGGGCCGACGCACCAGCCGATCGAGCACCTCGCCTCCTTCCGCGCGATGCCCGGCGTCGTCGTGCTGCGCCCCGCAGACCCGGAGGAGACCGCTCAGGCGTGGCGCGTGGCGATCGAGCGAGGCTCGGGGCCCACGATTCTCGTGCTCACGCGCCAGAAGGTTCCCCATCTCGCCCGCACCGCCGGCG
The DNA here is from genome assembly GCF_947581785.1 of Candidatus Palauibacter polyketidifaciens. Taxonomy (NCBI): domain Bacteria; kingdom Pseudomonadati; phylum Gemmatimonadota; class Gemmatimonadia; order Candidatus Palauibacterales; family Candidatus Palauibacteraceae; genus Candidatus Palauibacter; species Candidatus Palauibacter polyketidifaciens. The sequence continues at coordinate 63,584 of NZ_CANPVO010000039.1, forward strand.
CTGCCCGCGAGGGGGTGGGGCGCGGCGCCTACGTCCTCAGACCGGAGCCGGGCCCCCTTCAGGTCGTCCTCATCGGTACCGGTTCTGAACTGCAGGTGGCGGTCGAAGCGGCGGAAGCCCTCGAGGCCCGTAGCATATCGGCGCGTGTGGTCTCGTTTCCGAGTTGGGAACTGTTCCGGGCGCAGCCGCCGGCCTACCGGGAAGAGGTCCTTCCCCCCGGGATTCCGCGGGTCGCGATCGAAGCCGGCGCCACCCTCGGGTGGACGGAATGGGTGGGGCGGGATGGCGCCGTGATCGGAATCGACCGCTTCGGACAGTCCGCGTCGGCGGCGGACAACTTTGCCCGCTTCGGATTCACTGCAGAGGCCCTCGTCACGCAGGTTCTGGAGGCGCTCGCGGCGGAGCGACCGGCGTGAGGCTCGCGGTCGGGGCGGATCACGCGGGCGTAGGCTACAAGGATATTCTCGCCGCGGAGCTTCGCGATGCGGGCCACGAAGTCGTCGACATCGGCACGCACGGGACGGACTCCGTCGACTACCCCGACTTCGCCTTCGCCGTCGCCGAGCGGGTGGCTCGCGGCGACGTGGAGCGGGGGATCGTCATCTGCGGATCCGCCGTCGGCGTCTGTATCGCTGCAAACAAGGTGCCGGGGGTACGCGCGGGCGTCTGCCACGACACGTATTCGGCGGCGCAGGGCGTCGATCACGACGACATGAACGTCCTCTGCATGGGGGAGCGCGTGATCGGGATCGCCCTCGCACGCGCGATCGCGGACGCCTTCCTGGCCGCGGATTTTTCGGCCGACCCGAGGCATCGACGCCGGCTCGAGAAGGTACTGGACATCGAAGCCCGACACCTGAAATCGGGCACCTGAGACACATGATGGGGAGGGGAGAGAGATGAGCGCGCTGCTTCAGCTTCAGGAGCACGGCCAGAGCTATTGGCTCGACAACCTGACGCGCGGGATGCTGGTCGACGGAGGGCTGGCTCGCCGGGTCGAGACGGAAGGGTTGAGGGGGGTCACGTCGAACCCCGCGATCTTCCACAACGCCATCACGGGCAGCGCGCAGTACGATGCGGACATCGCCCGCTTCACCGCCGCGGGTCTCGGCGTCGAGGACGTCTACGACCGGCTCACGATCGCCGACGTCCAGGGCGCGTGCGACATCCTGCGGGGCGTGTGGCAGAGTTCCGGCGGCGTCGACGGATATGTTTCCCTCGAAGTGTCTCCCCACCTCGCGAACGACACGGAGGGCACGGTACGGGAGGCGCGCCGCCTCCACGATGAGGTGGCCCGCGAGAACGTCCTCATCAAGATCCCCGGCACGCCGGCCGGAGTCCCGGCCATCCGGCAGGCACTGTTCGAGGGCGTGAACGTGAACGTCACGCTCCTCTTCTCCATCGCCGCGTACGAGGCGGTGGCGGACGCCCACACGGAGGCGCTGGAGCAGCGGCTCGAAGCGGGCCGGTCGGTTGACCATGTCGCCTCGGTAGCCAGCTTCTTCGTGAGCCGGATCGACGGGCTGACCGACCGGAGGATCGAGGCGCTGGCCGACCAGGCCGAGGGCGACGCCGCTCGCTGCGAGGCCCTGCTCGGCAAGGCGGCGATCGCCAACGCGAAACTCGCCTACGTCGGCTTCCAGCAGCGGCTGGCCACGGATCGCTGGGCCCGTCTCGCACGGCTCGGCGCCCGTCCGCAACGCATGCTGTGGGCGAGCACGAGCACGAAGAACCCTGCGTATTCCGACGTGATGTATGTCGAGCCGCTCATCGGCGACCTGACCGTCAACACGCTGCCGGAGAAGACGATCGACGCCTTCAGAGATCACGGACGCGTAGCCGGCACCCTGACCGAGGGGGTCGACGAGGCCCGTCGCACGATGGTGGAGTTGGCGGCCGTCGGGATCGAGTTGGACGAGGTCACGGACCAGCTTCTGGCAGAGGGCGTCGAGAAGTTCGCCGTCCCCTTCGATCAACTCCTCGCGAGCCTCGCGGAGCGGATGGCACGGCAGCCGGCCGCGGCCGTGGCATCAGGGTCCGCTACGCCGTAAACGCCGCCTTTACTCGCTCCCAGAAGCTCTGATCCTCGCCCCGGCGCGGCTCGGGCGGCGCATCTTCGACCTCTCGCAGCGACTCCAGGATCTCGCGCTGACGCCGGGACAGTTCGCTCGGCGTCCAGGTGTGTACCCGCACCAACTGGTCCCCGTTGCCCGCGGCCCGCAAACGCGGCATCCCCTGGCCACGGAGCCTCAGGACCTGTCCCGCCTGGATTCCGGCGGGCACCTTCAAGCGGGCCTGTCCGAGGATCGTCGGCACGTCGAGTTCGTCGCCCAGCGCCGCCTGCGAGAAGGTGACGGGCAGGTCGAGGACGAGGTCATCGCCCCTGCGCTCGAAGCGGTCGTGGGGCTCGACCTCCACCTGCACGATGAGGTCCCCCGGCGGTCCGCCGCGCGGCCCCGCATTGCCGCGCCCGCGCAGCTTCAGGTAGTCGTCGGACGAAATCCCCGCGGGAATCTCGATGTCGACGGACCGGTCGACCCGCACGCGCCCGGTTCGCCCGCAGTCGCGGCATTCATCCGCGATCCAGGTGCCCTCGCCGCCGCAGGCGGAGCAGGGACGCACCGAGACGAACTGTCCCAGCATCGAGCGCTGGACCATGCGAATCTCGCCCGTGCCCTGGCACGTCCCGCATGTGGAGGCCGTGCTCCCCGGTTCGGCGCCCGTCCCATCGCAGGGCTCGCACCGATCCAGGGCGGAGACGCGGAGGGAGCGCCGGGCCCCCTCGGCCGCCTCTTCAAGCGTGATCGTGACGGCGACCTTGAGGGTGGAGCCGCGGCGCGGCTGGTTCGGGGACCGCGCATCTCCGAAGAGGTCGCCGAAGCCGCCGCCCCCGAAGCCGGCCCCGCCGAACTCCCGCATGAAGACGTCGAACGCGTCCGAGAAGTTGTTGAACCCCGAGAACGGCGCCTCGCCTCCGCCGCCGCGCCGTACGCCGGCCTCGCCGTATTGATCGTACAGCTCCCGCTTTCCCGGGTCCCGGAGCACTTCCCACGCCTCCGTCACCTCCTTGAACCGCTCCTCCGCGTCGGACGCGGAATTGCGGTCCGGATGGTATTCCATGGCGAGGCGGCGGTACGCCCGCTTCAGTTCGTCCGCATCCGCATCGCGGGCGACCCCGAGCAGATCGTAGTAGTCGCGGTTCACGGAGTCAGCCGCGTGAGAAGATCGGAGGTCCAGTCGACGATGGAGACGACCTTGTCATAGGGCATGCGCGTCGGCCCGATCACGCCGACCGTGCCCTGCAGACTGCCGACGGCATAGTTGGCCGTGACGATGGTCAGATCATCGAGTTCGGGCTGGCCGTGCTCGGCGCCGATCGTGACGTGAGGGCCATCCGAGCTGCCGCGATCCCCCAGCACCGAGGCGAGCAACTCCCGGCGCTCCGTAAGGAGCAGGAGTTCGCGCAGGCGCTGGCTCGTCGTGAATTCCGGCTGCTCGGTCAGCGCCGCGGCGCTCCCGAGGTGGATCTCGCGCTCGCGGCGAGCCCACTCGAAGATGTCCGGACCGCTGTGCACGAAGATGTTCATCAGTTCCTGCGCCCCGCGGTTGTGGAAGCTCAGGTCGCCGAGTCGCTCGCGCAGCGTCGCCTGGATCTCGGAGATGGCGCTGCCCGCCAACCGCTCGTTCAGCGCCTGCGACACCGCCTGGAGCGTCGCCCGCGGCACTCGCGCCGTCACGTCCACGTACACGGTGCGAACCACGCCGGACTCGATCGTGAACACGAGGAGTACCTTCTCGCTCGAGAGCGGTACGAGTTCGAGACGCTCGAGCGTGGCCGTGGCGAGCGTCGGACCGACCGCGAGGCCGAGTTCTCCGGTCAGGAGGCTGAGGACGCGTGCCGCCTTGCCCATGAGATCCTCGACGCCGCCGGTGTCGGCGTCCCCCAACTCGCGTTCGATCTTCGCCCGGTCCCGCTTCCGGATGCTGCCCCATCGCATGAGCGCATCGACGTAGTACCGGTAGGCGAGGTCCGTGGGAAGCCGTCCGGCGGAGGTGTAGGGGTGGGTGAGCAGACCCTTGCTCTCGAGGTCCGCCATCGTGTTTCGAATCGTCGCGGGCGACACGCCGAGCGCGTACTCCTTCCCGATCCTTCGCGAGCCGGCCGGGGCGGCCGTGCGGACGAAGGAGTCGATGACCGCGGCGAGGACAGCCCGTTCGCGCTCTGTCAGAGTTGGCAGGGTCATGCTCTCTCAGCCCCGGCGAGTTCGGCGGCGATCGCATCCAGGCGGAGCCAGCCTTCGATCGTTGCCATCCAGCGTCCGTTCCGCTCCTCCAGCCACCCGGCCTCGGCCCAATCGTCCAGGCGGAGGCCCTCCGACGAGACCTTCCGCACGAAATCGGGCGTCAATCCGCGATTCGTACGAAGGCCCAGCCAGATCCGTTCCAGTTCCTCCTCTTCAGGCCCCACGCGTTCCCAGCCTTCGAGCGGGCCCTGGCCCGTCTGTAGCGCGCGTTCATACCGGTCCCAGCGAAAGACGTTCCAACTGCGGATCGGTGGAAGAAATCCATGCGCGGACGGGCCGAGGGCAAGATACGATGTTCGGTTCCAGTACGACCAGTTGTGGCGGCACTGCGCGCCCGGCCGGGCGAAGTTGGACACCTCGTACTGCTCATACCCGGCCGCGCGCAGGTCGCGCGACAGGAGTCGGTACTCGTCGGCGTAGTGCTCCTCGTCCGGCGCTCCCACCCGGCCCAGGCGAATCCATTCGGCCAACGGCGTGCGAGGTTCCACGGTGAGGCCGTAGAGACTCAGGTGAGACACGTCGAGCGCGGCCGCCGCCTCCACCTCCGCCCCGAGATCCCGCTTCACTTCCGGGGGCAGGCCGAAGATGAGGTCCACGCTCACACGTTCGAATCCGGCGTCCATCGCCTCCGTGACGGCCTCCGTGGCCCGGCGCCGGTCGTGAAGCCGACCCAGCCAGGTCAGGACGGCATCGTCCAGAGCCTGCACACCGAGACTCAGCCGGTTCACGCCCGTCGCCCGCCAGCTGGAACCGAGATGCGCATCGAAGGACGCCGGGTTCGCCTCGGCCGTCCATTCCGTGCGCGCGGGGTCGATTCGGAACCAGGCGGAGATTCGCGAGGCCAGCCCCTCCATCCCGGCAGGCCCCATGAGTGAAGGCGTCCCGCCTCCCACGAAGATCGTGTCGAGCGTGTCTCCCGGATCCCATCCGTTGCGCTCGAACCACCAGGCGAGTTCGACCTCGATAGCGGCGAGCCAGCGGGAGACCGGCGGGTCCGACGCGCGCTGGACGGAGAAATCGCAGTAGTGGCAGCGATGCGCGCAGAACGGGAAGTGCACATAGAGGGAGCGGGGGGGGCGCTCGGCGGACATCAGCGGCCGCCCCGCCGCCGGACGGCGGCGAAGTTCCCTCCCGGCCGACGCTCGACCCACCCTTCGAGTTCCAGCCGCCCCAGCCCGCCAAGCACCTTCGTGACGGGCATCTCGAGACCCACGGCCAATTCATCCGGCGAGCGGGGTCCCCGGGAGAGCGCTCCAAGCAGACGCCTGTCGCCGGATGATCCGTCGACCGCCGGCGCGGATCCTTTTTCCGATGGTGGCGCCTGCGGCTCGAGGCGCAGCCAGCCCAGGGCATCGAAGACGTCCTGCACGCCGGCCACGAGCCCCGCGCCCTGACGCAGGAGGCGAAGACACCCGGCCGCGCCCGGATCATCGATCCGCCCGGGCACGGCGAGGACTTCGCGCCCCAGGTCCAGGGCATGGTCCGCCGTGTTCAGGGCCCCGCTCTTTCCGCCCGCCTCCACGACGATGATGCCACGGGCGAGGGCGGCGATGACCCGGTTGCGGCGCGGGAACGCCGAACGCGTCGGCGGCGCCCCCGGCTCGAACTCGCTCAGCAGGATGCCGTGCGAACGCATCCTCCGGTACAGGTCCCGGTTGTCCGCGGGGTATTCGCGATCGTGTCCGGTTCCGAGAACCCCGACGGTCCGCCCGCCGACATCGAGGGCCCCGGCGTGGGCCGCCGCATCGATGCCGCGGGCCATGCCGCTGACCACCGTCCAGCCCCAGCGTCCGAGTTCCCTCCCCAGCGTGTATGCCGTGCGCAGCCCGTAGGACGACGCGGCACGCGTGCCCACGACGGCGATCGTCCGCTCGGAGTCCAGCGCCCCGGCGCCGCGCTTGAAGAGAATGGGGGGCGGATCGAGGAGATCGCGCAGCCCCTCGGGATATGCGGCCTCTCCACAGTCGGTGTACCCCGCCACGGAGAGCCCCTTCGCGCCCGCTTCGCGCAGCAATGACCGCGCCGCCCTCTCGCCGTCGGCGCCGAGGGCCCGGACCGTCCTTGCGCTCGGAACCCGCCGGCCCCGGCCGAGCGCGCGCAGTTCGTCCGGCGCGGCGCGCTTCGCCACCGCGAGCGCCACCGACGCCCCGCCATGGCGGTCGATGAGACGCCGGACGCCGCGCGGCCCGATGCCGGGAGCCCGGGCCAGCACGACGAGCGCCACCAGCTCCCTCTCCATCGCGCGCCCCGCCCCGGAACGTCTCCCGGTCACGGCCGCCACGCTTCGCTGCTCCCGAACGGGTCCGCTTCGGCCTCCTCCGCCGCAGCCTCCTTCTCCCTCTGCACGCGCGTCCAGAGACCCTCGAGCGCGCGGTCGAGACCGGCCCCGGTCACGGCCGAGATCGTGAACTGGCCCCAGCTCCCGGGAGCAGCGACCGACACCGGCGGTTCCGCCGCGGCGGGATTCAAATCGGCCTTCGTCAGCAGAACGCAGTGCGATATTCCGGCCAGCGCCGCGTCGTGCGCACGCAGTTCCTCGCGCAGCAGGTCGTACGTCGCCTGCGGATCTTCGTCGTCCAGCGGCACCAGGAGCGCGAGGGTGCGCGTCCGTTCGATGTGCCGAAGGAACTGCGTGCCCAGGCCGCGCCCCTCGTGCGCTCCTTCGATGATGCCCGGGATGTCCGCCATCACGAACGAACGATGCCCGCTCAGCCCCACGACCCCCAGGTTCGGCGTCAGCGTGGAGAAGGGGTAGTCGGCGATCCGCGGTTTCGCCGCCGTTACACGGGCGAGGAGCGTCGATTTTCCCGCGTTGGGCTCCCCCACCAGACCCACATCGGCGATGAGCTTGAGTTCGAGTTCGATGTGCCGCTCCTCCCCCCACTCCCCGGGCTCCCATTCGCGCGGCGTCTGGCGCGTGGGCGAGGCGAAGCTCGCGTTGCCCCTTCCCCCGCGACCGCCCCGGGCGACGACGAGTTCATCGCCCTCCTCGAGCAGTTCGCCGATCCCCTCACCCGTCTCGACATCGCGCACGAGCGTCCCGAGAGGCACCGGCAGCCGCAGGTCCTCTCCCGAGGCGCCGTCCCGCCTCTTCCCCTCCCCGTGTCCGGCGCGGCCGGCCTTGTAGTGCGCTCGGTACGAGTAGTCGAGCAACGTGTCGAGTCGCCGATCCGCAACGAGGATCACGCCGCCGCCGTTTCCGCCCCGACCGCCGGCGGGCCCTCCGCGGGGCACCCCCTTCTCGCGCCGGAAGGCAACGGCGCCCGCGCCACCCGCCCCTCCGGTTACGTGTATCCTGGCTACGTCGACGAACAAGATTCCTCCTCCACGTTCCGCCCCCCCTCTCGTCCCGCGCGACCCACGACCTTCCCCCAGGTCGCGAGCAGCCTTGCAGGGTCCGTCCCCGCAGACCCCTCCGACCCGGTGGGCGCCCGCGCGGCCGCGCGGACTCCGACGCGCAGCGCCGCCTCCACCCGCCCCGGCGGGGTGCCGACGTTCAGCGCGCCGTGCAGGTGGGCGCGGAGCTGCCGCTCGTGCCCGGCCGCGGCCAGCAGCGCCACGATGCACAGCTCGCGCGTCTCCACCGGGAGCCCGGCGCGCGACAGCGTGCGCCCATACCCGTGCTCGACCATCCAGCCGTCCAGCGCCGGGTGCAGCCGACGAACATGGTCGCGAAGCCGGTCGTACACATCCCCATACACGGCCCGGCAGAGCGCCTCCCCGGCTCCGGGCCGATCCACCGCCGCCACGGTACCGGCAGTCTCGCCGCCCGCGATTTCCCTCCACGCGATGAAGGCATCGAGCACCGTGGGGAAACCCACGAACAGGTGCGCCTGCAGGAGCGCCTCCTCGACCTCGGCGCGAGCCGCGTGCGCGGCGGCCGCCTCGAGCGCCGAGCGCCATCCCTCCACGTCCGGGCGCGCCAGGGCCGCCGAAAGCTCGACGAGCGCCCCTGTCCGTGCGTCGAGTCCCACCTCAGCCTCCATGACCTTGCACCGACAGCACGCCGACCTCCTCCCCGCACGTGTTCCGGACTACGGGCTGCGCGAAGCCCTCCAGCCGCTCGATCTCCGCGGGCGCGAGCAACGACAGCGTGGCAAGCCCGTGCACGACCGCCGGCCCCAGCGGCCGCGTGGCCCCATCCAGCACCTTGAAGGCCGCACCCCACCCTTCCTCGGCGCTCGCAAGGCAGAAAACGCCTTCCGCCCCTTCCTTGGCGAGAATCCGGCCCGAACTCGCCCGCATCAGGTTCGCGGAGAGCGCCGTGGGACCCGACACCAATGTCGGGTGCGTCGTCATCGCGGTCACAACCGATCGCACGGCCGCCTCCGACGAGGCACCGAACGCCGCGAACACCCGCGCCATATCCCGCAGAGAAAGGGCCGGGGTCGGCAGGCCGCAGCCATCCGTGCCCCACGGCAGACGCTCGCAGTCTTCACCCAGCCACGCCGAGAGTTCGCGGCGGATCGTCCGCTGCAGAGGGTGCTCCGGTTCGTGGTAGCCCGCCACGGGCCAGCCGCGAGCGACACAGAGCGCCAGCAGCGCCGCATGCTGACCTGAACAGTTGTTGTGGATCCGTCCCGGAAGGCGCCCTTCCCGATCCATCCCCCGGGCCGCCCCATCGTCGAACGGCCGATGCGGTCCGCATGCGAACATTTCCGGCGTCAGCTTCACCGCGTCGATCACCGACTGCACGACCCCCAGGTGTCGCGGGGTGCCGTGATGGGAAGCGCACGCCAGCGCAAGCGCCTCCGCCCCGAGCCCGAGGCGTCCGAGCACGCCGTCCCGGACGACCGGAAGGATCTGGAGCGGTTTCATCGAAGAACGCCAGAAGGCCGTCAGCCGAGGATCGCCGAAGGCGTGGCGGCTACCCGGCGAACCGGATTCGTGGACGATGCCGTACACGAGATGCGACGATTCCCGCGTTCCGGCCCGATCCAACGTGACGCGGATCGGTTCCATCACCCCTCCGGTGCCGCGGTCGGCGGCGCGAGCCGGGCCCAGGCTCCGGCGGTCGCGCTACCTTCGATCAGGTCGCCGGTCATGCGGGCCAGGTCCGCCGGACGGTCCACATCGTACCAGGACGGCAGTTCTGCACAATCGAGCCGCAGCGACGCGGCGCGCGCGCGCGTCCAGGAGCACAGCCCGGACGTCGACCACGGCGCTCCGGCGAAGAGACCGCGGGCCCGCGGCCACGCCGACCCGCGCAGTCCGACCGCGTAGTATCCGCCGTCCAGGCTCGGGCCAAGGGCCACCGGGCTGCCCGCCAGCGCGTCGAAGGCCCGCACGACGAAGTCGAGCGGGAGGGTCGGATGGTCGCTTCCGACCGCAACGGCGCAATCCGCCCCCTCGTCGAAGGCGCGGTTGAACGCGATCTCAAGCCGATCACCCAGCGAACCTTCGGGTTGCAGCCGGATTCGAGCCGCGGGATATCTCGAGCCCAGCCGCTCCATCGCTCCCGGACGATCGGGCACCCACAACTCCACGGCGATCCCGTCCGGCGCGAGCTTCATGGCGTCGTCGAGGAACGCCTCGTACAGGAGGGCGCTCTCCTCCCTCGTCAGTACGGGCTGGAGGCGCGTCTTGACGTGGCCCGGCTCGGGCAGGCGGCCGAAGACGAGGAGTCTTCGACACAAACGTTTCCGGTTCAAGGCAGGGGGTTCAGGCGCACCGACCCGCCGTCTAGCGGGTGTTGACCTCGATTACCCCGCCCTCGGCGCCCGGCCGGCGATAGCGGGCCGGAACCATGCTCTGGTGGTACAACCGGATCGACACGATTTCCTCGGCTGGAATCCGACGAAGTGTCGTGACGGCATCGTTCTGGTTGAAGTCGCCGTCCACAACGAGGAGCGGAATGTGGTACGACTGCGACATGCGCGGCCGGGGTTGCACCCTGCCGCTTCCGTCCCGCGTCCACGGGTTGTCGTTGCCACCCCGGAAGCCGATCCGGTCTTCGAATATGATCAGCTCCCGGTGATGCGTGAGCGCCTCGTAGGCCGACCGATATCCGGCCTCGCGGATCTCGCTGCCGGTGATGATGAGCCGCGTGTACGTTCCGGGGCGAGGGTTGCTGGCGCACGCCATTGCCGCCATCAGGGCCATCGTCGTTGCAATCACGGCCGATCGTCGCGTGCGCTCTCTCATCACTCGTCTCCTCGCCTCTTGAATCGCCCTGCCGCCTACTGGTGATCCCCGTCGGACTGCCCGCTCTCCGCGCCGTCCCCACCCCGCTCCTCAGCGACACGCGCCGCGACGGTGAGCAGCGCGTCCGGCGAATCGGCCTCCATCAGAAGGTCCATTGCGACCTTGATCTGCGCGTCACGCACGGCCCGGCTGCGGAGCTGCGGCACCTCCCCGAACTCCGCGCCCGCCAGCTCATCCGCGATGAGCCAGTCGACGTAGGTCCGGGACTGGTCGAAGAGTTCCCTCTCGATCTCGGCTCCCGCGTCGACCAGCGCCGCCCAGACTTCGTCCCGCATCCCCTGCGTGACGGAGAAACCCTCGTTGAAATCGTGCTCGTTCGAATACTCGACCGCCCACCGGAAGACGACGTTCCGCGGGATCGCCCCCGAGCGCGTCGCGAGGCGCCGCAGTTCCTGCTCCTCGGTGGACAGCGTGTCGCGGTAGACGATCAGGTCCGGCGTGATCCCGCCGCCCCCGTACACCGTCCGGCCGCCCGTCGTCGTGAACTCCTCCCGGTCTTCCGCCTCCGGTCGCGATGCGATCGGTTCGCCGGAAATCGCCACGGCGCTCGCAGCCAGGTCGCGAAGCGCGCTCGCCCGGTCGAAATCCTTCGTGATGGAGCGCCCCGCCGGAGTGTACCAGCGGGCCGTCGTGACCTTCATGCTGTTGTCCCCGGAGAGCCGATACAGGGTCTGCACGGAACCTTTGCCGAACGTCGTCGTGCCCACGACGACCGCACGGTCGTGGTCCTGCAGAGCACCGGCAACGATCTCGGAAGCGCTCGCGCTCAGGCCATCCACGACGACGACGATGGGAATATCGGCGTAGCGGTCCTCGGTGGAGGCGCGGAACAGGTAATTCTGCTCGTCCAGCCGGGAACGCGTTTCCACCACGGACCGGCCGCGCTCCAGGAAGAGATCCGTGACATCGATTCCCGCAGGCAGCAGGCCGCCGGGATTCCGTCGCAGGTCCAGGATCAATCCGCCCGCCCCTTCATCGACGAGGCGGTCCAGCGTCGCGACGAGCTCTTCCTTCGCCTCGCGGCTGAACCCGCGCAGCGTCACGTAGCCGATATCGCCGTCCAGGACGAAACCCTGCGCCTGCGCCACCTGAATGACGTCGCGCACGATTCGGATCGCGAGCGGCCGGTCCACGCCTACCCGCGCGATCGTGATGTCGACCGGCGCCCCCTTCTCGCCCCGCAGCGTGTCCACGGCCTTGTCCACCGACCAGCCCTCGGCCGATTCGCCCTCGACCTCGATGATGCGGTCGCCGACTTCGAGTCCCTCGCGCAGGGCCGGTGAGTTCGGGAGCACCTGAACGACCGTGATCCAGTCATCCTTCACGTCGATCCGGACGCCGAGTCCACCGTAGTTGCCCGTCGTGGTGAGACGGAGATCCTCGGAATCCCGGGGTTCCAGGAAGGTCGTGTACGGGTCGCCCAGGTTCTCAAGCATCCCGTCGATCGCCATGCGATACAGATCCTCCGGCGGGACCTCGTCGACGAAACGGGCGGAGATCAGGCGGTGGATTTCTTCCAGCAGGCGACGGCTATCCCCGCCGCTCGCGGCTCCGCCCTGATTTATCAGCCAGCCGCCGGTCGCGAGGGCGATGGCGCCGACCAGCACTCCGGTCGTCCAGGATCGCTCCAGTCTCATGCATCCTCCGTGGTGGCAGCCCCGCATCGCATCGGGCCGCGTTCGAGCGGCACTCCGCCGCTACCGTCAATGTCACACGACAGGGTCAACGAGGAAAGTTCGCCCCCCGGAGCCGGTGCGGGAATCGCTCCTCCAGAAGCCCCAGAACCCGGCCTTCCACCTCATCCGGAGTCCCCGAGCCGTCGACGACCACGATCCGCTCCTCCGCCGCCGCGAACTCCCGGTACCCTTCACGCACGCGCTCGCGGAACGATCGTTTCTCGAGCTCGATTCGGTCGGGAGCGGGCCCGAAGAAGGCCAGTTGGCCAGGATCTTGCTGATCCTGCCCCTGGCGACCCAATCCCACCTTCACCGGTACGTCGAGCACGAGGTAGAGATCCGGAAGGAGACCGCCCGTCGCGGCGCGGGTGACCCGTTCGATCGTCTGCGCGGCGACTCCGCGCGCCCACCCCTGGTAGACCCGCGTGGAAAGCTCGAAGCGGTCACAGAGGACGACCTCCCCGCGCTCCAGCGCGGGCCGGATCACCTCCTCGACGTGGACACGGCGGGACGCCGAAAAGAGCAGGAGTTCGGCGATCCCGTCGAGCCGCAGTTCCGGCCGGTCGAGGAGCACGCTCCGAATCGCTTCCGCCGCCGCCGTGCCTCCGGGTTCCCGCGTCACCAGGTGGGGCACGCCGGACGCGGACAGCCGTTCGGCCAGCCGGCCGATCTGGAGCGACTTTCCCGCCCCCTCCGGTCCCTCGAATACGAGGAAGCACCCCTTCATTCAGTCGTAATACTCCACTCCGAGGTGCGTGATCTGCTCCTCCCCCTTCAGCCATCGCAACGTGTTCTTGAGCTTCCAGTGCTGGATGAAAATGTCGTGTTCCGGATACAGGTCCGGTGCCGTCTGCGGCGCCTTGAAGTAGAAGGACAGCCATTCCTGGACTCCCGACAGTCCGGAGCGCGCCGCGAGGTCGAGAAAGAGCGCCAGGTCGAGCACGATGGGCGCCGCCAGAATGGAGTCGCGGCACAGAAAATCGATCTTGATCTGCATGCCGTACCCCATCCAGCCGAATATGTCGAGATTATCCCAGCCTTCCTTGTTATCGCCGCGCGGCGGATAGTAGTTGATGCGGACCTTGTGATACATCTCTCCATAGAGGTCCGGATACATGTCCGGCTGCAGGATATATTCGAGAGCCCCGAGTTTCGATTCTTCCTTCGTCTTGAAACTCTCCGGGTCGTCGAGCACCTCGCCGTCCCGGTTGCCGAGGATATTCGTCGAGAACCAGCCGTTGAGACCGAGCATGCGCGCCTTGAGACCCGGAGCCAGGATCGTCTTCATCAGCGTCTGGCCGGTCTTGAAGTCCTTCCCTGCGATCGCGACGCCCCGTTCGGCGGCGAGCGCGAGAAGCGCGGGAATGTCGCAGGTCAGATTCGGCGCCCCGTTCGCGAACGGCACCCCCTCCATGAGCGCGGCCCACGCATAGAGCATCGAGGGCGCGATGTCGGGGTGGTTCTCCTCCATCGCGCGCTCGAAGGAGGCCGGGCTGTCGTGCACCGGGCTCGCCCTCATGAAGATCTCGGTCGAAGCCGCCCACACCATCACGAGGCGGTCGCAGCCGTTCTCCGCCTTGAACCGGCGGATGTCCTCGCGGAGCTGCTCGGCGAGTTCCCGCTTGTTCGCGCCCGTCTTCACGTTCGAGCCGTCGAGCTTCTTCACGTAGGCGCGGTCGAAGGCGGCCGGCATCGGTTCGATTCCCCGCATGAAGTCCGCAAGCGGATCGATGTCCTCCGGCCGGAGGACGCCGCACACCTTGGCGGACTCGTAGGCGTTGTCGGGAATCGGATCCCAGGCGCCGAAGACGAGATCGTCCAGCTCCGCCAGCGGCACGAAATCGCGGATGAACGGGGTGCGGTTCTCCGTCCGCTTCCCGAGCCGGATCGTGTTCATCTGCGTGAGCGATCCGATGGGTCGGTTCCGTCCCCGGCGCGCCGCCTCCACGCCCGCGATGAAGGTGGTCGAGACCGCTCCGAGCCCTACGAGGAGAACGCCGAGCGTCCCTTCGGCGGAGGCAATGGTTGCAGGTGATCTATCCGATTCCACGATGCTGGTTCACTCCGTATCTGGTTCAGTTCGATTCCCGGGGCGGCTCGCCATCGGGCCGCGTATTCCGGTACACCCACCAGATCCGCTGGAAGGCGGTCAGGTTGGTGAGAATCGCGAGGACGATGATCACGACCCTGAGTACGAGGCCCTGGTGACCGAACATGGTCGTCTCGCCGAAGATGAGCGCGGCGAAGCCGATCAGGATGACCCGTTCCGGGCGCTGCATGAGCCCGACGTAGCAGGCGATGCCGAGCGCCTCGGCCCGGGCGCGGGTGTAGCTGATCATCAGCGAACCGGCGAGCGCGAGCACGATCCAGTAGATCATCCCCACGTCGCCCAGTTCGAGACGGTAGTCGTTGTACAGGGATAGGAGACCCAGGTACACGACGATCTCGGACAGCCGGTCGAGCGTCGAATCGTAGAAGGCGCCGAAGGACGAGGCGAGTCCCGTGCGGCGCGCGACCGTGCCATCGAACAGGTCGAACACGCCGCCGAGGAGGACGAGGAAGCCGGCCGTGCTCACATGATGCTGATGAAAGAAGTAGCCGGAACTGCAGGTGATGACGAAACCGAGCGTGCTGATGACGTTGGGGTGGACACGGCGTCTCGTGAGCCACGCCATGGCCGGCTCGAAGACCGCGCGCAGCGCGCGTTCCCCCAGATCGCGAGCCGCCTTCATGTCGGGAGGATGATCCGGCTTTCCTCGCCCTTCCGGACCCCCTCGCCGATCGCTCGATCCACCCGCTCCATGAGCTTCTCGAAGTTCGCCTGAGAGGAGATGAGCGCCTGGTAGCGGGTGTTCGTCTGGACCTTCTCCTGCAGTTCGGCGAACTCCCGTTCCTGCTCCTCGCTCGGCTGCTCGCCGCGGCCGACCGCCTCCACGAGCGTGCTCTGCAGGTCGCGCAGACGGTTGAGCAGTTCCGTCGCGTCCCGATCCTCGTCGATCTCGCGTCGGGCCGCGCGCAGGTAGGCGTATTCGGGCAACTGCGAGATGATGCGCCCCACCTCCTGCGCCTTCTCCAGCATGCGGTCTCGCTCGTCCATGTCTCCGGCTCGAAACGGAATCAGGAAGCACCCCGGGCCGACACGTCGGGTCGGCAGCGGGCGGAGGCGCGAATCGTCCGTCCCTTCCCCGCT
Source organism: Candidatus Palauibacter polyketidifaciens (assembly GCF_947581785.1). Lineage (NCBI taxonomy): Bacteria > Pseudomonadati > Gemmatimonadota > Gemmatimonadia > Candidatus Palauibacterales > Candidatus Palauibacteraceae > Candidatus Palauibacter > Candidatus Palauibacter polyketidifaciens. Next base: position 78,958 of record NZ_CANPVO010000039.1, read on the forward strand.
CGCCATACACGGGCCCGGGCCGACGATTCGATGCCCGAGTATAACCCGGCCCCGACCCCCACGCGACTTGAACGACCGGGGGGTGGCGCTAGCAGGAGTCGGTCTTCCGCGCGCTTGCAAAGCGGGGGCGGCCGGCGAGGTCGGTCCCGATCCGACTGTCGGAAAGCGCGGCTTCGGCCTTCAGAAGCCGGAGGACGGAGGAGCCCTGCGACATCCCGATCTCGAGGAAGAGCGCGCCGCCTTCGCGGAGCCGGCCCGGGGCGCCGGCCACAACGGTTCGAATGACCTCCAGTCCGTCTTCCCCGGCGTCCAGTGCGACGCGAGGCTCGTGTTCCCGGACCAGGGGGTCGAGGTCGGTCCATTCCGAGGTCGTGACGTAGGGCGGGTTGGAGATGATGAGGTCGAAGCGCTCTTCGGGGACGAGGGCGGACCAGATGTCGGGAGGACAGGCGCGCAGTTCGAGGTTCTCGACGTTTGCACGGCGGGCGTTCTCGCGGGCGAGTTCGAGTGCGTCCTCGGACACGTCGAGTCCGATAACGCGGTCGGCGATCCCCTCGTCCAGGAGCGCGATCGCGATGGCGCCCGATCCGACGCCGATATCGAGCGCATCGACGGCTGCGCCACGGTCGCGGCACCAAGTGGCGACGAGGTCGAGGAGCTGCTCGGTCTCCGGGCGCGGGATGAGAGCGCGGCCGTCCGACACGAGGCGTACGCGCCGGAAATCGACCGTGCCCTCGATGTGCTGGAGCGGCTGACCCTCCAGACGGCGGGAGACTGCGCGCGCCACGGACGCCGCGCCGGCCGGATCGACCCGCTCTCCGCCGGAGACGGCGAGTTCGCTCCGAGACAGGCCGAGCGCCGCGGCCACGAGCCGCTCGGCTTCGACCCGCGGGGCCTCCAGCCCGGCCAGCTCGAGTTCGCGCCGCACGCCCTGAACGATCTCGCGGCGCGTCGGACCCGCCGGACGGCGCCCGGCCCCACCCGGGCGCGGTTCCGTCACGCGCCCGCCGCCGCCATCCGCTCCTCCGTCCCGGCCAGTCGCAGCGCCTCCACAACCTCTCCCAGGTCGCCGGCGAGGATGGCCTCCAGCCGGTGGCTCGTGAAGTGGATTCGGTGATCCGTCACGCGGTTCTGCGGGAAGTTGTAGGTGCGGATCTTCATCGAGCGGTCACCCGTCCCCACCTGCGTGCGCCGCTCGCGGGCCCGCTCCGCCTCCTGCTCGGCGACCAGCCGGTCCAGCAACCGGCTCCGAAGCACCTTCAGCGCCCGCGCCTTGTTCTTGTGCTGCGACTTCTCGTCCTGGCACGACACCACGAGCCCGGTCGGCCGGTGCGTGATCCGAACGGCGGAGTCGGTGGTGTTCACGGACTGTCCACCGGGCCCCGAGGAGCGAAACACGTCGATCTTGAGGTCGGCCGGGTCGATCTCGATGTCCACTTCCTCCGCTTCGGGGAGGACGGCCACCGTCGCGGCGGAGGTATGTAGCCGGCCCTGGCTTTCGGTTTCGGGCACGCGCTGGACGCGGTGGACGCCGGACTCGTAGCGCAGACGGCCGTAGGCATCGGATCCGCGCACGACGAAGACGATCTCCTTGAGGCCGCCCAGCGTGCCCGCGCTCGTACTGATGAGTTCCACGTCCCAGCCGGACTCCGCGGCGAAGCGCGTGTACATCCGGTACAGGTCCGCCGCGAAGAGCGCGGCTTCGTCTCCCCCGGTGCCGGCGCGGATCTCCACCACGGCGGGCCGGTCGTCGAGCGGGTCCTTCGGAACGAGGAGCCGGCGGAGTTCTTCCCGCGCCTTCTCCCGCTCCGCCTCCAACTCGGCGACCTCGGCCGCGGCCATTTCGGCCAGCTCGCCGTCGGATTCCGCCGCGACTTCCCGCGCCTGGCGCAGGTCGTCGAGGAGCTTGAAGTGGCGCTTCGCCGCGTGCACCACCGGCTCCAGCGCCGAGTGTTCGCGCGCCAGGTCCCGCAGGAGCGCCATATCCGACAGCACTTCGGGCTCCGCCATCCGGCGCGCCAGCGTCTCCTGCCGCTCGGCGGCGTCGCGCAGACGATCCTCGAGCGTGTCCCGATCCGACATCATTCGTTCCCTACATGAAAACGGGGTCCGCGAGGAACCCCGTCACTTGAAATGCGGTGTCGAGCGCCGGAGGCCTCCGGCTCAGGCATCCGCTGCCACTGCCTCCTCTTCCGCAGCCTCTTCCTTCTCCACCGCGTCCTTCTCCTCGCTGCGGGTGTTCCGATCGCCGTACTTGGCGATGAACCGCTCCACGCGTCCCGCCGTGTCGACGAGCTTCTGCCGCCCGGTGAAGAAGGGGTGGCAGTGCGAACAGATCTCGACGTGGATCTCGCCCACCGTCGACGCGGTCTCCGTCTCCCGGCCGCACGCACAGGTGATCTTCGCGGGTGCGTACTCCGGATGTATGCCTGCCTTCATGTCTTCCCCACACGCTGGTTGTCGGCCTCCGGCGGAGGCGTCTGCGGAACAGCCATGTAATCTAGCCGAAGCGCCGCGCCCGCTGCAAATGCGAGGCGGACTTCCGGCTGTGCGTCCCGGAGATGCAGCCGGCGGTCGCGGCGAGTAGACTCCTCCCATGACCCGGGCTGCGCTGATCACACTACTCGACTTCCACTACTGGGCCCGCGACGGGACGCTCGATGCCGTCGAGCGGATCGCGCCCGAAGATTTCCGCCGGGACCTGGGGAGCAGCTTCGGCTCCATCCGCGACACGCTCGCGCACGTCGTATCGGCCGAATGGGTCTGGTGCTCACGCTGGCGGGGACACTTCCCGACGGAGCACCTCCCCGCCGCCGACTTCGAGACGGCGGACGACATTCGCGCGCGCTGGCTGGAGGAAGAGGCGCGCGTCCGCCGATTCGTCGCGGAACTCGGCCCCGAAGACATCCACCGCGTGATCGACTACCGGTTCTTCGATGGCGAACCGATGCGTGCCGTGTTCTGGCACATGCTGCAGCACGTCGTCAACCACGCCACGTACCACCGCGGGCAGGTGACGACGATGCTCCGCCAGCTCGGCGCCGACCCGCCCCGAAATCCGGGCCTCATCGGCTTCTATCTCGAGCAGAGCTAGTGTAGTGTCGCATAAATCCTCGAGTCACCGAGAGTGCCGGGGCGCCGGCTCCCGCAAGGCGCTCCGACGAGGAATAGCAGAGCTATTGCGAGGAGGAGCAACGCCGCGGGGACGGATGCAGCGGCGCTCGAATGACCGCAGGATTTGTGCGATACTACACTAGTTCGGCGTCAGCATCAGGCGGTCGGCGACGGCGGCTTCCACGCGCTCGCGGGAGTAATAGAGCGGGAAGAAGCGGTCCTTCGCCCAGCCCTCGAACAGGTTCCGGTACATGGGATCGTCGGGATCTCCACCCTGCCCCGGCGTGTTCGTGAACACGGCCGTGTCCCAGTCCCCCGCCTCCGCGATGATCCGGAAGGACGGGCCTGACGTCTGATTGTCCCCGCCTCCGGTCTGGTTCACGGTGAAGCCGTTGCCGCCGCGCGGGAGCGGTCCCACCTCGAGGCGCGCCCGCATCTCGGCGTTCACGATCCCGGACAGCGGGTGCCGGAACCGGGCGTGCTTGAAGCGCACGTCGCCGTAGCGCCAGGGGTCGCCGCCGAACCGATCCTCCAGCCCCTCCAGGGCGTCGCCCAGCGTGCGGGCGAGGAAGGCGTCGCGGCCGGCCACGGGATCCCCGTCTCCGAGGGGCGCGAACCACGCGGGCGGCGAGCCTAGCCAGTCGATGATCTTCTTCATGGAGAGGCGGCCGAGCGACCCGCGGACTTCGGCGGGGACGGCGAGCGGCGCCATCTGTCGCTGGAGCTCGCGCTCCCACGACACGTAGATCGCGGCTTCGCGGGACTCCGGGGCCAGCGCGAAGTCCCAGTCGAGCAGCTCGCCCCGGGCCGCCTCCGCCCCCGCGGGCAGCTCGACGCCGCGCAGCATCGGCACCAGCGAGCGCGCGGGGAGCGACACGTAGTCCGTCGCGAGCTGCATCATCTCCGCCATCGTGAAGCGCTTCCCCGAAGCGAGGACTTCGTCGATGCGCGCGCTCCGGAACGGGTCGCTCCAGCTCCAACCGACGGCGTCGCGGTGTTCGTAGCCGGGGGGAACGAGGTTCTGGTTCGCCGTCGACCAGAAGCCCTTCTCGGGGTTGAACACGTGCGGCTTGTGCCGGATCTCGAGGTAGCCGTCCCACTCGTAGCGGCCGTCCCCCGGTACCGGGACGAGACCCGACCAGTTGCGGCGGATGGGCGCGATCCCCACGGACTGCCAGCCGATGTTCCCCTCCACGTCGGCCCACACCATGTTCTCGCCGGGGATGTTCGAGTAGTTGCAGGCGTCCCGGAACTCCTTCCACGTCTTCGCCTGGTTCATGCGCAGGCTCGCGAGGTACGGCGCGCCGCCGATCTCCATCCACCCCGCGCGCACCGCGTAAGCCAGATCGTTGTCCCGATCCTCGTATACGATGGGCCCGTGCCGCGTGTACCGGTGCCGCACCCGCTCGGCCGCGCGCCCTTCGACCGGGATCTCATCGTCGATGACCCGCATCTCCTCCCAGTCGCCGCGGTACCAGTAGCGGTCCGGGTCGTCGGGGTGCGTGCGGTAGACGTAGAGATCCTCGGCGTCCGTCTGGAAGACGGTGAGTCCCCATGCACCGTACCCGTTGTGCCCGATCGAGATGCCGGGGAGGACCGGCTCGCCCCCGCCGATCACATTCCAGCCCGGTCCGACGAGGTGGACGAGATAGCGCAGCGACGGTGCCGCCTGTACCCGGTGCGGGTCGTTCGCCATGACCGCGTGTCCGCTCAGAGTGCGGTGCCCCGCCACGACCCAGTTGTTGCTTCCCGTCCCCATCCGCTCCGCCTCGAGGCGCTCCGCCTCGTACGCTTCGGCCTCGGCTTCCTCCCGCAGCGTCCGCAGGGCGAAGGCTTCCCCGTCGGAGGCGGTGGCGCGGAAGCGGGGCTCGATGTCCTCGGGCTGGAACCGGATGGACCCGCGGAAGGCGCGGTACACGTCGAGGATCTCGCGCCGGAGGAGCGAGCCGTCGATCGCGGGATCGAGATCGATGTCCGGCTCTCCCGGATGGAAGTAGGAGACCTCCTTCACCTTCTCCGCCCCCACCTCCGCAACGGCGATCCCCAGATCCAGCTCCTGCCCGATGTTCATGAGCAGACCCTGGTGGCGGGAGATGACGACGTCCGGGGTCCACGGCTGCGGACGGATCCCGAGCATCTCGAACTCGACCGGAAGGAGGCCCGGATCGCGTTCCGTCTCGGCAATGTACGCGTTGATCCCGTCCGTGAAGGCCTGGATGATCTCCGCGCCGCGCGGGTGATAGTGATTCAGTTCGGCTTCGAGGTCGCCGCGGAAGCGGAACAGCCGCGCCCCGCGGTCGCGCTCCAGTTCACGGGGACCGAGGATTTCGGAAACCGTGCCCGTGGCTTGGCGCCGCCAGAGTTCGAACTGGAAGAGGCGGTCGCGCGCGGCGCTGTAACCCTGCGCGAAGAAGAGGTCGTGCTCCGTCTCCGCGTAGATGTGGCTGACGCCCCACAAGTCCTTGAGGATCTCGACCCCGGCCTCGAGCCCCGGAACCCGCAGGGTCTCCGTATCCACCGGATCGAAGGCGGCGACCCGATCCGGAAGGCCGCCTCGAAGGTCGTCGACGGTCGGCGCGCCGGGCGGGTGTCCACCGGAGCCCCGCAGGACCGGCAGGAGGAGGATGAGCGCGAACAGCGTGACGGATCGAACCCGCATCGGATTCTCCTTGGGTGGTCTTCTCGTGAGTCCGGCTACGACCCCGTGGCTCTCTTCTTCGCCGGCTCCTTCCCGGCCTCGTCGTCGGTCTCCCTCCCGTCGGACCCCGAGACGCTCGCCTTGAGCGCGGCCATGAGGTCGATGACCTTCGCCGTCGTTTCCTCCTCGACCGGCGCGGTGATCTCCGTCCCGTCGGCTACCTTGCGCTCGATCGCCGCGAGCATGCGCTGCCCGACCTCATCCTCGTACTTCGACGGGTCGAAGTCCTCCGAAGCGATCTGCTCGATCAGTTGTACGGCGAGGCCGAGTTCCGCATCGGCGACCTCGCCCTCTCCCGACGGCACGTCGGCGATGTCCCGCACCTCATGTGCGTAGTGCAGCTGTTCGAGAACGAGGTGATCGCCCACCGGCCGCACGAGGACGAGATACTGCTTGCCGCGCGCCGCATATTTCGCGAGGGCGGCCCATCCCGTCTTCTTCATGGCGGCGCCGAGGAGCCGGTAGGCCTTGTCCCCTCCGCGCGCAGGTCCGAGATAGTACGTCTTCCCGATGTAGGCCCGTTCGACCTGGTCCAGCGGCACGAACTCGACGATCTCGACCGCCTGCGTCGCCTCCGCCTCGAGCGCCTTCAGCTCCTCAGGCTTGAAGGTCACGTACTGGTCCTTCGCGAACTGGTATCCCTTGATGAGATCGCTGCGCTGGACCGGCTCCCCCGTCTTCGCATCCACGTACTGCTGCTTCACGCGGGTTCCGTCGGGGGAGAGGAAGTTGAAGCGGACCTTCTGCGAGTTTTCGGCGGACGAGTAGAGCTGGCACGGGATCGAAACGAGCCCGAACGAGACCGTCGCCGTTGCGATGGGTCGAGGTGACATCCTGCGCCTCTCCGTGTTCGCGCCGGACCACCCGGCGCGGTATCAACCCCGGCGTGATGCCGGACCGGGGGGCCGAATTATAGTTTCCGGGCCGGATTGTGCATACCGCTCCGGCGTACACCGCCCGGAGGGTCGAAAGCAGCGTCGAGGGACAGGGCCGCGAGCATGCCCCGAAGAAAACTCGAGGAATACCGGGACAAACGCGCTTCCGAGCGCACGCCGGAGCCCTTCGGCGGCGCGCCCGGGACGGGGGTCGGCGTGTTCGTCGTCCAGTTGCACGCGGCGACGCGCCGGCACTACGACCTCCGCCTGGAAATCGGGGGCGTCCTCGTTTCGTGGGCCGTCCCCAGGGGCATCTCCCCCGATCCGGCGGACAAGAAGCTCGCGATGCACGTCGAGGACCACCCGATCGAGTACATCGAGTTCGAGGGCGTGATTCCGAAGGGCGAGTACGGCGGCGGCGAGATGATCGTGTGGGACATCGGCCGCTGCATCATGCTCGAAGATCCGGAGGAGGGACTGGAGGCGGGCAAGCTCCTGTTCGAGCTTCGGGGCCACAAGCTCAGGGGCGTATGGACGCTGGTGCGGCTGGCGAAGGGGGAGACCGGCCGGGAATGGCTCCTCATCCGCGAGCGGCGCGGCGGACACCCGATCCTGGAGGACGGATCGCTCCCCGAAACGTCCATCCTGTCCGGCCTCACGGTCGAGGAGATGGCCGAGCGCGAGCGCGGTTGGTATCCCGGAGAGAATCTGACCGCGGCCCTCGAGCGGGCCGGCGCGCCGGAGCGGCCGGTCGATCCCGCCGACGTGCGGTTCATGCTCGCCCAACCCCGGGAGGAAGCGTTCGACGATCCCGCCTGGCACTTCGAGCTGAAGCTCGACGGCTACCGCATGCTGGCCTCGGCCGTCGACGGAGCGGCCAGCCTCCTGACCCGGAACGGGCACGACGCGCTCCCCACCTTCCCGGACATCGCTCGCGCCCTCCGCAAGCTCCCCTTCCGGCGCGTGGTGCTGGATGGGGAGGTCGTCGTTCACGACGCCGCGGGATACCCCAGCTTCCGGCGCCTGCAGAAGCGGGCCAGACTCTCGCGCCCACTGGATGTGCGGCACGCCTCGTTCGACGCGCCGGCCAGCTTCTACGCCTTCGACCTGCTCGCCTTCGACGACCGCGATCTACGCGATCTCCCGCTCTCCGAGCGGCGCACCCTCCTGCGCGGCGTGGTACCCGAGGCGGGCCCGATCCGGCTCAGCGAACACTTCGAGGAGTGCGGGAAGGCCCTCTTCCGGCAGGTGCAGGAGATGGGACTCGAGGGGATCATGGCCAAGCGCGCCGACTCCCGGTACACCGGCGGCCGGGCTCCCGACTGGCGGAAGATCCACGCCGCGCGCGAGGCCCGTTTCGTCATCGTCGGCTTCACGAGTCCCGCCGGCTCGCGGACGGGCTTCGGCGCGCTCCACCTCGGCGCGTACGGCCCCGCCGGCGTCGCATCCCCCGCCAACCCCGCATCGGGCACCGCCGCGGACGACGACGGCCTCGCCCTCCATTACATCGGTCGCGTGGGAACGGGCTTCGACGACGAGACGCTGGCGAAACTCCGGACCCGGCTCGACGCGCTGGAGGCGGCCGGACCCGCATTCGCGACGCCGGCCCCCGCCGGAGACGATCACAACTGGGTCGAACCCGAACTCGTGGCGGAGGTCCGTTACAAGGAAATCACCGAGGGCGGCCTGCTGCGGCATGCCGTCTTCCTCGGCGTCCTGCCGACCCCGGAGGAGGAATCCGGGGACGAGGATCGCGAATACGTGGTTCCCACCGACTGTCGGCTGCCCCGGGATCCGCGCGCGGCGCTGGCCGATCCCGTGCGCGTGGACACGTCGCCCCCGCCCGTGGAGGAGTTGCAACTCTCGAACCTCGACAAGGTCTTCTGGCCGGACGAGGGATACACGAAGGGCGACCTGATCGCGTACTACCGGGACATCGCCCCGTGGCTGCTGAAGTTCCTCGAGGACCGGCCTCTGGTGCTCACCCGCTATCCGGACGGGATCGGCGGGAAGTCCTTCTTTCAGAAGAACGCGCCGGGGTTCCAGCCCGAGTGGGTGCGCACGGAGGCGATCTGGAGCCGCGGCTCCGAGCGCGACATCCACTATTTCATCGCCGACGACCCGGCGGTGCTCGTGTACATCGCGAACCTCGGCGCGATTCCGCTCCACGCGTGGGCGAGCCGCGTCGGGAGCCTGGACCGCCCCGACTGGTGCCTCCTCGACCTCGACCCCAAGCACAAGCGCGACGGCGAGGAGGTGTACGCCCCGTTCCGGGACGTGATCGACGTGGCGCGCGCGATCGGCGCGCTGTGCGAGGAGATCGGACTCCCCAGCTATCCCAAGACGAGCGGCTCGTCGGGGATCCACGTGATGATTCCGCTCGGCGGACAGCTCGACTACGAACAGTCGCGCACCCTCGCGCAACTGCTCGCGACGGCGGTGGTGGCGGAGATCCCCGACCGGGCCACGATCGTCCGGAACCCCTCGCGGCGCGAAGGCAGGGTCTACATCGACTACGTGCAAAACGGGCGCGGGCGGCTCGTCGTGGCGCCGTATTCCGTGCGGTCGCGCGCGGGCGCCACCGTGTCCGCGCCGCTGCGCTGGACGGAAGTGAAGGAGGGACTCTCGATGGAAGACTTCACGATCCGAACGATGCCGGAGCGCGCCCGGTCGCTGGACCCCGACCCGCTTCTCCGCGTGCTGTCGGAGGAACCCGATCTCATGGCCGCGCTCGACGCGCTGCAGCGGAGGATCGGCGGATGAGCGCGCAGGGCAGCCGGGCGAGCGCCGCTGAGGGCCGCGCGCACCGGTCGCCCGGGCGGCTGGCCGGGATTCCGGGGTTCGACATCGACGGGGTGGCGCGGGCGGCGGAGAGCGATCCCCGCATCCTCCGGCTCGAAAACCTCGACACCGACCTGAGGCCCCCCGCGGCGGCCGTGGCCGCCACCCGCGCCGCGCTCGAATCGCCGGCCGCCAACAGCTATCTGCCCTTCACGGGCCGGGCCGGCCTGCGCGCGGCGGCCGCCCGGCACGTCGGCCGGCTCTCCGGGCGGGACTACGACCCGGACCGGGAGTGCGTGATCACCGCGGGCGGCACGGAGGGCCTGCTCAACGCCCTGCTCGCCACGGTGGACCCGGGCGACGAAGTCGTCGTCACCGACCCCACGTACGCCGGCATGCTCCAGCGCGTGCGGCTGGCGGGTGCGCGCCCCCGGCTCGCGCCCTGGGTCTTCGATCCCGCGCGGGGCTGGCGCCTCGACCTCGACGCCCTCGCCGCGCGCGTCCGCGACCGGACCCGGGCGCTTTTCATCATGAACCCGTCGATGCCGTCCGGCGGCGTGCTCGACGCCGGCGACTGGGCCGTCGTGGCGGAACTGTGCGAGCGTCACGACCTGTGGCTCATCTACAACGCGGCGATGGAACGCATCCTCTACGACGGCCGCCCCTACCTGCACCCCGCCGGCCTCCCGGGCATGCGGGAACGCACGCTCACGGTCGGCTCGGTCTCCAAGGAGCACCGCATGATCGGCTGGCGCACGGGCTGGATCGTCGGGCCGGCCGCCGCCATGGCGGATGTCGCCAAGGTCGGGATCTACAACGTCGTGACGGGCGTCGGGATCGGGCAGCCCGGCGCGCTGGCGGCGCTGACCGCCGCGGACGAAGCGGAGGACGTGGCGGCTTGCGTACGACGCTGGGAGCGGCGCCGCCACGCGGTACTCGACGCGCTCCGCGACTACCCGGTCCGCCCCGCCGCGGGCGGCTGGTCGCTCCTCGTCGACACCCGCCCCCTCGGCCTCACCGCCCGCGAACTCTCCGCGCGACTCCTCACCCAGGCCGCCGTCGCCGCCACCCCCATGGACGCCTGGGGCGGCCCCGACGCCCGGCACCAACTCCGCCTCGTCTTCAGCAACGAACCCAGCATGCGGCTCCAAATCCTCGGAGACCGCCTCTCCAAGGTCCTGTAGCTCGGGCGGAACCCGTGCTCGACAAAAGTCAGTTAGTTCGATATGTTTCTGACACTTTTGCGACCCTCATCACCGGCCGGAACCCGAACGGATGCGACAAATGTCAAGCCTGCCACGTCAAATCGCCGAATACGCGGCCACACTCCCCGAGGGAGCACCCATTTGCCCGGGCTCACTGCTCCATCTCGGGAACCGGGCGGCCGTCGACCAGGCGTTGTCGCGCCTCGCCCGGCGGGGACAGTTGATGCGGATCTTTCGAGGCGTGTACGTGCGTCCAGTGGTAACCCGGTTCGGCATATTGGCGCCCTCGGTCGAAAAGGTCGTCGCGGCGCTAGCCGCCCTCTGGGGGGAAACCATCGTCCCTTGCACGGGCGCTGCAGCCAACGTTCTCGGCCTCACTACCCAGGTGCCGGTTCGACTCGTATACCTCACTTCCGGGCCGAGTCGCACGCTCCGGCTTCAGGCGCTCGTCATCCAACTTCGGCATGCACCGCGGTGGCAACTCGTCGCTCCGGGGCGGCCGGCGGGCCTCGCCGTCCGCGCCATGGCGTGGCTGGGTCGCACGGAGGCGGCGCGAGGCCTCGACGTCATCGCTCGTCGACTTTCGCCGGCAGATCTGGCCGAACTGGCGGAGGCACGCCCCATTCTGCCGTCCTGGATCGCTACTCCGGTGAGCAACCTGCTGGCTCGTGGGTGACGTTCCCTATCGGACCCTCTCGCGGTCCGACCGAGCCAAGGCGCTCAGGGCCGCCTCGATTCGCGGCGGACGGCCCGTTCACCTGCTGGAGAAGGACGTTTGGGTCGTTCAGGTCCTATCGGTGCTGTTCGGTGCGCCGTTCGGGCGCCATCTGACCTTCAAGGGAGGGACGTCGCTGGCAAAGGCGTATCGTGTGATTCGACGGTTCTCCGAAGATATCGACGTCACATACGACATCCGGCAGTTGGTTCCCGACTTGGTGGCCGATGCCGACGAGGAGGCGTTACCCCCCACCCGCAGTCAGGAGCAGCGCTGGACGAAGGCCATTCGCACCCGACTGGCGGAATGGGCGGCGGATGATGCTCTGCCTACGATCCGCGATGCGCTGGCGCGGAGGAAATACTCCGCCCGCGTTCGCTCCGATGGGGACCGGATCCATGTAAGTTATGAACCGCTCTTCGCCGACGGCGGTTTTGTCCGGCCGGAAGTGCTGGTGGAGTTCGGAGCCCGCGCGACGGGCGAACCGCGTCGAGAGCGGGTCATCGAGTGCGACGCCGCCGAATTCTTGCCCGACGTTCGCCTCCCTTCGGCGCAACCCTCCGTGATGTTGGCCGAGCGTACCTTCTGGGAGAAGGCCACGGCGATACATGTCTTCTGCCGCCGGCTCCGACAGCGGGGGACGCGCCTCTCCAGACACTGGCACGACCTGGTGCGGCTGGACGACGCCGGCTACGCCGAGAAAGCGTTGGCGGATCGGGCACTGGCTGGTTCCGTGGCTCGCCACAAGTCGCTTTTCTTCAGGGAACGGGATACCTCGGGGGGATGGATCGACTACGAAGCCGCGGTTTCGGGCGGGCTTCAACTATGCCCGGACGGTCCCTTCAGGGAAGCTCTCGCCGCCGACTATGAACAGATGATGGGCAGCGGCATGCTGTTCGATGATGAGGAAGCGTTCGAGGAGATCATCAACCGATGCGCCGATATCGAGGAAAGGGCGAATCGCTGCTAGTCGTCGAGACGGAGAGCGAGGAGGTTGGGCCAGAGTTTGCCGGTGACGAGGAAGACGCCCGTCTCGGGAACGTACGCGATGCCGTTGAGCACCGCTTCCGGGTCTCCGGGCTTGCCGGCGCTGAGCGGGATGCTCGACAGGTCGATTTCGCCGAGGACCTCGCCGGTGGCCTTGTCGATTCGGACGATGATATCCGTCTGGTAGACGTTGGCGTAGATCCAGTCGCCTACGCACTCCAGTTCGTTCAGCCGACGCTGCGGAGACCCGTCGCGCGTGACCTCCACCGTCTCCGTGACCGCGAACGTCTGTGGGTCCCGACGTTCGAGCGCGCTCGACCCATCGGACATCCAGAGGGCCTCGCCATCGTAGCAGAGCCCCCAGCCTTCGCCCTCGTAGGCGTACTCGCGGAGCACCTCGAACGTCTCTGCATCGTAGACGAAGGCCCGGCCGGACTTCCACGTGAGCTGCACGAGTTCCGAGTCCACCCGGGCGAGGCCTTCGCCGAAGAGCGCGGAGTCGACCGCGACGCTCGCCAGGACTTCGCCCGTCGGCACGTCGACCCGTCGCACGCTCGATTCCCCGTAGCGACCGGTGCTCTCGAGGAGCGCTCCGTCGTGAAAGAGGAGCCCCTGCGTGTACGCGGCCGGATCGTGCGGGAACGTTCCCAGGACCTCGTACCCGATAGCCGGCACCGTCGAGGACGTGCAGCCGGTCAGAGCGCAAAGGGCGAGCGTCCACAGGCCGGAGGAACCGGATCGCCGCGTCGGCCGCGGCGTCACTTGTCGGATCGTCACGGCATCAGATGAGATCGAGGACCGTTTCCACGGCTCGGCGACCCTCGGCGGACGCGCCGGTCCAGTTCTGGTGCCCGCGCAGTTCGGAATGTCCGATCGCGACGCGGCCGAAGGGCTCGCGAATCACATCCGGCGGGGCCGGGGCCCCGTCGCGCCCGAAGAAGAAGCCGGGTCCGGGCGCCACGTAGGCGTGCCCCCAGCGGTTGAGCACGAGGCCGGCGATATCCCCCGCCGGATCGAAGCCGCCCTCGGCGAAGAGTTCGACCATCTGCGCGCGCAGCCGTCGCTCGTACTCCGCGAAGGACGCGCTCAGCATCTCCGTGCGACCCGCCATCCCCTGCTCCGCCGGCGAGGTCCCCGGCGACTCGAAGGTGATGTAGAAGGTCAGCATCGTCGGGTGATCCGGGGCGTGGACCGGCCGGTAGTCCCCCGCGTACATGGGTCGCCGGATGTTGCACGAGAAGCCGAGATCGCCCTCGTAGAAGCAGCCGGCGATCCCCAGGCGGTCGAGGAAGCGCCAGTTCCGGAGCGCCACGTTCGCGACGAGGATCGGCCCGTGGCGGAAGCTCTCATAGGCGGCGCGATGTCCGTCCGGCAGGTCGGCCGCAATGTAGCGGTTCATCCAGCCCCCGCTCGCGAGCACGACCCCGTCCGCCTCGACGGAGTGCGCCCGCCCCTCGTGCACGTAGGTCACGCGCGCGCGGCCATCGCCGGCCCCTGCGTGGCGCACGTCGATCGCGGTACACCCCAGCCGCAGCCGCACGGGCTGATCCGGCCGGTCGAGGGCGCCGAAGTCGATTGCCCCGTTGAGCACGTCCCCCAGCGTCCGTTCGCCCGCGATCCCGTCCGGCACGACGTCCTTCACGAAGTAGCGGGCGATCCCCGCGTTCCCGCCCGGGAAGGAGTGGAAGGTCATGCCGTCGTAGCGCGACGGCAGCCCGAACCCGGGCAGGTCGAAGTGCATCCCCCACCAGGCCGAGATCGCGTCGCACCCGAGTCCGATAATGCTGGCGAGGATCGGGTCCACGTACGCCGTCACCTCGGGCGGCAGGCCGAGCACGTCCTCGTAGTAGGCCTTGAGCGTCATGCCGTCGAGCCACGGCCCGGGATTGTCCGGCCCCCCGGGCGCGTCCCGAGGCACGTGGTCCGTGACGCGCGCGTTCCGCCAACGTTCGAAGCCCTCCCGCACCTCCGGCGTCCACGGCGCGCGGGACATGTCCCCGAAGAGACCGTTGACCCAGGCGCGCGAGCCGCCGGACCAGCCGGGACGCCCACCGCCGCGCGTCCCGCCAAAATAGTGCCCGATGGAGAACTGGTCCTGCACCCAGTGCATGAAGCCGTAGTTCTCGAGCGGCGCCTTCACCTGCCCCGCGTCCGGCGCGTACTCGAACTCGCGCGGGATGCCCAGCGTGGTGAAGTAGTCGTCCGGCTCTCCGGTGGGCGGGCGGATGCCGAAGTCGTTGGACCCCTGCGGCCCGGCCAGGCGCACGCCGTCCACCATCATGTCGTTTCGTTTCGCCTCGCCGCCGAACACGGGGTGGTTCTCGATGACGAGACAGCGTCCGGAAGGTCGATGCCGCTTGAAGTGGTGCGCGGCGGAGAGGCCCGCGAGGCCGCCGCCCACGATCACGACGTCGAAGCGTTCTCCGGTGTCCGTGACCTCCCCTCCCGGAACCCGCCCATCGCGGACCCAGTGCGCGTCACGGACGACCTCCGGCGTATTCCCGTGCGAGGGCGCATAGTCCCCCACGCCGCCGGGACCGTACCAGTCCGGCCCGAGCGCGTCGGACCACGGATCCGAAGCCATCCCCGGGACCGCGCCGGCGCTCGCGCCCTCCGAGCCGCCCGGCCCGCACCCGAGGAGCGCAGAACCCGCGATCCCGGTCCCCGCCAACTGGACGAAGTCGCGGCGCGTGATCTCCCGGTCCAGTCCGAGTTCCCTGTCCGACCTGCGGATCCTGCCGCGGCTCATCGCGTCCTCACTGCGTCGTCGTCCCGCCCGGCCGGTAGCGCTCGAACCAGGCGAGGATGTGCTGCACCTTGCTGATGAGGCCGCTCGGACGCGCGCCGATGCTGTGGTTCGCCTCGGGAATCCGCACGAGCACCGACGGCACCTTCCGGATCTTCAGCGCCTGGTAGAACTGCTCCGACTCCGACATCGGCGTCCGCCAGTCGACCTCGCCCGTGATGAGCATCGTCGGCGTCGTCACGTTCGCGATGTGGTGGACCGGCGAGCGCTCCATGTAGTGCTCGAGGTTGTCCCAGGGCGCGCCCGGGAACCAGTAGTTGAGGCCGCCGCTCCCGCCCATGTCCGCGGTCAGAACCCAGCTGTACCAGTTGATGACGGGCTTCTGCGACGCGGCCGCGGCGAAGCGGTCCGTGTGCGTCACGATCCAGGCCGTGAGCACCCCGCCTCCGGACCCTCCGGTGACGAAGAGCTGATCCTCATCGATGTACCCGCGCGAAATCACTTCATCGACGCCCGACATCAGGTCATCGAAATCGTAGCTCGGGTAGGCGTGGTGGATCTCGTTGCCGAAATCCTCGCCGTAGCTCGTGCTGCCGCGCGGGTTCGTGTAGAGGACGACGTACCCCGCCGTCGCAAAGAGCTGGACTTCGGCGCTGAAGCGGTCGCCGTAGTTCGCAAATGGACCACCGTGGATCTCGAGCAGGAGCGGATATTTGCGGCTCGGGTCGAAGTCCGGCGGCTTCACGATCCAGCCCTGGATGTCCAGCCCGTCGTGCGAGGACTTGTACCAGACCTCCTCCGTCTCCCCGATCGCCTTCTGCGCGAAGAGGTCCTCGTTCAGATGCGTAAGGCGCTGCCAGTCGCCGCCGCGATTCGTCACGGCGAGGTCCGAGGGGTGGTCCGGCGTCCCGTAGGTGAAGGCGAAACGGTCGTTCCCGGAGGTGGAGAAGGTGCCGCCTCCGTAGGGACGGCCGATCGACAGACCCTGAACGCTGGAGACGATATCCGTCACGGTCCCATCGAGATCGACGTGGGCCAGCCGCGTGTTCCCTTCGGTGTCGTACTGGAAGAAGAGCCCCGCCCCATCGCTCGCCCAGTGCAGGTTCCCGATCGAGCGGTCGAGGTCGTCGGCGATGAGGCGTGAGCCGGACCCGTCCCGGCTCATCACGTAGAGCTTCGACACCTGGTGTCCGAGGTAACGGTCGTCGTAGCCCGTGTAAGCGATCATGCCGCCGTCGGGCGACACCGCCGGACTCGAGTCGGGTCCGCGCCGGTCGGTCAGTTGCCGCACCGCGCCGTCGGCCACGGAGAACTCGAAGATCTCGGAGTCCCGCACGTACTCCCAGTCGTCGCGCCGGGTGGCCGAGATCAGCAGGTGCTGAGAATCGGGCGTCCACTCGGGCGTCCCGCCGTGGTTGTAGGGGCCGTGCGTGACCTGGCGCGGCGTCCCCCCCTCCGCGGGAAGGACGAAGACGTGGGAGTATCCGACCGGCAGGAAGCCCTGGCTGTCCGACCGGTAATAGAGGCGCTCGTACGTCGTGGCGGGGGGCGCCCACGTCGCGCCTTCCGGCTTCGCGGGCATCTGCGCGAAGGGCGGCGGCGTGTCCGGGACGAACATGCTGAAGGCGATCGTGCTTCCGTCGGGCGACCAGGAGAGCCCGCCCGGGCCTCGGTCCAGTTGCGTGAGCAGGGCCGTCTGCCCGGTGTCCATCCAGCGCAGGTAGAGCTGCGCCTTCCCGTGTTCGTCGCTCGCGACGTAGAGGAGCCGGGTGCCGTCCGGCGACCAGCGCGGAGACGAGAAGTTCCTCTGTCCGGTGAGGAGCGGGCGGTGGTTGGAACCGTCGTAGTCGACGATCCACAGGTTGCTTCGCTGACGGTCCGTCATGATGTCCATCGAGGACCGCACATAGACGACCCGGGAACCGTCTGGCGAGATCCTGGGGTCGCCGGCGATTTCGAGTTCAAAGACGTCCGCCGGGCCAAAGTGGTCCGGATCCCGGTCCTGACCGGCAAGCGGCGCGGCGGGAGCGACGATGGCGAGCGTGAGCGCGGCGGTGGTCACCCGGAAGGCGACCGGCGAGCTGACGACCCTGTGTTCTCGTGACGACGTCATGATTCCTCCTGGACTGCATTCGATCCCTGCGGGACGTCCCGTGGCAGTCAAGGTAGCGCCTTTCCCGCCGCCGGATAGGTTGCGCGGCATGAACCAACGCGAGTTTTCGGTGCCGGAAACGATCCGCTGGGCCCCCGGGGGCCGGAGCGCGCTCATCCTCGACCAGACGCTCCTTCCCGGCGTCCATGAGGAGAAGGAACTCTCGACCCTCGACGACTTCATCGAGGCGATCGTCAGCCTGCGCGTGCGGGGGGCGCCGCTCATCGGGATCACCGCCGCGATCGGTCTCGCGGCTCTGGCGCGCCGGTCCGCCGCCGAAGGGGTCTCGGCGGACGGGTTGCGGGACCGGTTCGCCGGCTGGGCCGAGCGGCTCGCGGACGCCCGGCCCACGGCGGTCAACCTCGTCTGGGCGGTCCGCCGACTGAGGGACCGGCTGGAGACGGCCACCGGCGACGCGGGAGAACTGGCCGCGGCACTGGCGGCGGAGGCCGACGCCATCCACGAGGAGGATCGTCGCATGTGCCGCGCGATCGGCCAGCACGCGGCGCCGCTGCTCGCGGGCGGCGAGTCGGTGATCACCCACTGCAACGCGGGGTCGCTCGCGACGGGCGGCATCGGGACGGCCCTCGCCCCGGTCTATGTCGCGGCCGAGGCCGGTCGCCGGGTCCGAGTCTTCGCCGACGAGACCCGCCCGCTCCTCCAGGGGAGCCGTCTCACAGCCTGGGAGCTTTCCCGTGCCGGGATCGAAGTCACCGTGCTGGCCGACAACATGGCCGGGTCGCTCTTCACCACGGACCCGCCGGACATCGCCTTCGTGGGCTCCGACCGCATCGCGGCCAACGGCGACGTGGCGAACAAGATCGGCACCTACCCGCTGGCCGTGCTCGCCCACCGCCACGGCGTTCCGTTCTACGTTCTCGCACCGACTTCCACCGTCGACCTCGGCTCCCCCACCGGCAGGGACATCCCGATCGAGCACCGCGACCCGGATGAGGTCCGCCGCGGCTTCGGCCCCCTCCTCGCCCCCGAGGAGGCCGGCGTGTACAGCCCGGCCTTCGACATCACGCCACGCGAACTCGTGACCGGCATCGTCACCGAACGCGGCATCCACCGCCCGCCCTACACCGATTCCCTCGCCGCCGCCGTCCACGCCGCCGAAGCGGAGCGACGGCACCCGGGAACCTAGTCGGCCCTTCCCGCCGGAGTCCGCCGAAAGCGGCGCGAACCCGCTTGCCGATCACGGCGCGAGGCTGCTGCCGCTATCCGCCGTGGCCCAGAATGGGGAGATAGGCTTTCCAGGGCCCTACCTCGTCCTCGAACTGGTGCGCGACGACCCGCACGATCTGGGCGATGTGGTTCAGGTCGTGGACGGCCCAGGTGGCGAGGAGTTGCCGCAGCGTGACTTCGCCCAGCTCCGGGTGAAGTCCCCCCGCGTCCAGATCGACCGCGCCTTCCACCACTTCCCGTAGCGCTGCGAGGCCGGTCTCGCGCAGGGTCTCGAACTCGGTGAGCAGTTCATCGAGCGAGCGGCCCTGGGTTCGCTCGATGTGCGCGAACCGATCGAACGGCGGGAACGCCCGGTCGCGTCCGTGTTCGAGGATCCAGCGCGCCCGCGGAATCCAGTCGTCGATCTCGCCCTGGATGAGATGTCCGAGCACGCTGAAGGGGCTGAACGTCCCTTCGCCCTCGTCCGCGTGCAGGAGATCCTCCGGCAGATCCTCGAGCAGCACTCGCACGGTGCCGGGCGTGCGGGCGAGGAGCGTGAGGATGTCCTCGGCCAGTGCCTCGTCCTCGATGATCGTTTCGTTTGTCGTTTCTTCCGTCACCCGGACGCCTCCGGTCGCGGTACGTGGAACCCGTCGCGGACCGGCGCGGAAGACCGGCCGCCGACGGGGGCGGATCGCGGCTCGAAACGGAACCGTCGACGGCCGCCTTTGCAACGGAACTCCGGAACCGCATCCTCCTTCGATCCGAAACCCCGCTCCGCGCGGGGCTGGCCGCCCGTGGCAAACAAGGCGAGATCTTCCGGCGTGAGCGACACGACACCTCCCCAGCACCCATCCCGAGCACCGGGCTCCAGCCGGTTCGTGGAGCGGCTGCGCGGGGACACGCCGACGATGACGGTGGAACTTCGGCCGCCGCGAAGCGGACTCACGCGCGGCGGCGCGATGGACATGTGGATCGACCTCTCGCATGCCATCCGGGGCCTCGCGGCGCGCGACGCCTTTCTCATGCTCACGGACAGCGCCGTGGGCGAGGAGGAGGAGGAGAACCTCCAGCACCTGACGGCCAACCTCGCGAACGAGGTCGACCCCTGGCGGGTGGTCCCCTTCCTGACCTGCCTCCACCCGCTCGACTACTGCCTGCGCTATGTCGACCGCGCACGAGCCCGCGGCGTCGAGAGTGTCACGGTGACGGGCGGAGACAAGGTGCGGGGGGCCGAGCGCTGCGTTCCCCACGGTTATCGGCTCCGGCAGAAGTTCCGTGAGCGGACGCGGAGCCTGTCCCTCGGCGGCTGGGTCAATCTCCACCGTCCCATCGCCGAACAGATCGACTTCGCCACGGACCCGGAGTACGAGGCGGACTACTACCTCACGCAGGTGGTCTCCCACCACGACCTGGGGCGGGCGGAGCGCTGGCTGGAAGGCGTCGGGCGCGCGGGCCTCGGGATCCCCGGCTCGTTCGGCGTCTTCTACTACCGTAACGGCCGGCGGACGGTGTTGGAACGACTGTCCCGTTTCTTCCCCGTACCCGTCGACGCGGTGGCTTCGGCCTTCGAGTCCGGAGTCACGCCGGAGCGGCACTGCGCGGAGACGATCGTCGCCCTCCGGCGTCTCGGGGCCGCGCACGCCTACCTTTGCAACCTCGCCCCGCACCGCGCCGCCACCCAGTTCGACCGCATCATGGCCGAGGTCGCGGCCCTCGAGCCCGGCGCGCGTTGATTACGTCGCTGCGGGCACGTGACGTTCCCGCGGGAACGTCCCAACCCGACTATTCGGTTGCGTCGAACCGGTTCAGCTTGCCGGACCAGTCGAGAATGCGCCGGTCGGCTGTGAGCAATTCATGCCCCTCCAGAGCCGTGGCAACGATGAGCCGGTCGGCCGGGTCGCCGTGCAAGCCCGGGAGCCGCCCCGCCCGCACGCCTATCAGTCCGCTGACCGGGATTTCGACGAGTCCCTGCGCGAGGAGATCGCGACGCAGGGCCTCCGGTTCCATGAGAAGGTCAAGCCGCCCGCTGTGGACGCGCATCGCGATCTCCCAGAAGGATATGGCTGAGATCGCCGCCCGCCTCCGGGGTAGCGCCCGCTCGATCATCCGCCGGGCGCGCCGCCCGAGCCGACGGTCGCCGCGCCCGTGCCACAGCAGGACGTGTGTGTCGAGCAGGATCAAAACAGATCCTCGTCGGCGTCGTCTCCGTCATCCCACCACTCTCTAGGCATGGGGCCCACGATATCGCCACGGATCCGGATCACGTCGCGATACAGTCCGAATAGCGTCTCCGGTCTCTCCGCACAGGGCACGAGCTTCGACACGGGGCGGCCGTTCTTCGTGATCACGATTTCCTCGCCGGTCTCGGCGACTTCATCCATGAGCTTCAGACACTTTGCCTTGAACTCCGATGCCTTGATCGTCCGCGGGACGCCTGCGGGCCGTTCGTGGTCTGATTCCATCCGTCCGCTCCGAGTCTGTCCGATAGCCTCAACGCACCGTCAATAGAACCATGGTCATGACCATGGTCAAATTATCCTCGAGCCCGAGCCCAGGCCGGTGCGCGAGCCGATGCCCGCGACGGCATGGGCGACGGCACAGCGGTTGGGCGAAGTGAGGTGTTACCCGACTGTCGGTGCGGTACACGTACGCTTGCGACACGGACACGCTGTTGGTACGGGTACGCTTGCTGCCTCGGTTACAACCCCAGCACGAGGACGATCCGAAGATGTTCACTCGACGCGACTGGCTCCGCTCCACCGCCGCCGCGGGCGCGGCACTCTCCCTCAACCCCCGCATCCTGCGCGCGTTCGCGGGACAGGAGATGATCACGCGACCCATCCCCTCCACCGGGGAGGAACTTCCGATCGTCGGCCTCGGGAGTTCGGCAACCTTTCAGCGCGTGGCGCTCAGCGACGACCACACCCAGATCGAAGGCGTCATGCAGGCGCTGGTGGACGGCGGCGGCTCGGTGTTCGACACCGCACCCAGCTACGGACGCGGGGCGTCCGAGAGGGCGGCGGGAGACATCTGCCAGCGGCTCGGGATCTCCGACCGCATCTTCTGGGCGACGAAGGTGAACGTGGCCGGGCGGGGCGGGGGCTCCGCGGATCCGGACGCCGCTCGGGCCCAGATCGAGCGCTCGTTCGAGTACTTCGGCATCCCCGTCATCGACTGCATCCAGGTCCACAACCTGGGCGATCCGCCGGTGCAGGTGGGGATCCTCGAGGAGATGAAGGCGGCCGGGCGCGTCCGCTACATCGGGATCACCTCCACGAGCAAGCGGCAGTATCCCGCGCTCATTCAGTCCATGCAGGACTATCCCCTCGACTTCATCGGCATCGACTACGCGGTGGACAACGTGAGCGCGGCCGACGAGATCCTGCCGCTCGCGGCGGAACGGAACATCGGCGTGCTCGTCTACGTGCCGTTCGGGCGCACGCGGCTATGGTCGCGCGTGGGGGACCGCGAGGTGCCGGAGTGGGCGAGCGAGTTCGACGCCCATTCGTGGGCCCAGTTCTTCATCAAGTTCGCGGCCGCGCACCCCGCCGTGACCGTGGTGACGCCGGCCACGAGCCGCGCGGAGCACATGGTGGACAACCTGGGCGGTGGGATGGGACGACTCCCGGACGAGGACCAGCAGCAGCGCATGATCGAGTACGTGAGCCAGCTCCCCGAAGCCGGCTGAACAACCCGCTCAAAACGGCCCGAGCCTGAGCGGAGGCCCGGGAGGACGTTCCCGCGGGAACGCCTTCCCGGGCTTTCAGTCGCTTTGAGGCGTCTTCGGTCGTTTCAGGAGACGAGTTCGACCGATTCGTCCGCCGGATCCACCGGGGCGAGTCCCAGCCGCTCCAACTCCCGGTTCACGGCCGCCAGCTCCATGCGCCATACCTCGTCGAGGCGGGTCGTGTAGCCCTCGAGTTCGGCCACCATGATCTCGAACACCTCGTACATCCCGCTCCCGGGCCGGCCGTCGCCGCGCTCCGACATCGAGAGCAGGTTCGCGAGCCGGTTGTTCACCCGGATCGGGAAGTTCAGCGGATCCTGGTTGCTGCGGTTCCGCACCTGGTAGATATCGCCCTCCACCGCGGAAGCCGCCGTCCTAAGCGCCTCCGCGACCTCCGCGAGCGCGGCGTCGTCCGAGGCCTCGAGCCGGTCGTCGAGCTGTGACTTCACGCGCCGGATCGCGATCACCGACGAGTTGGCCTCGTCCACCCGCGCCCGGATCCGCATCCCGAACTCGAACTGCTCCTGCATGTCCTCGTCCGTCACGTCCTCGATCCAGGGGTGGCGGGCGATCTCGATCTGCGTCGTTTGCACCTCGCCGTCCGCCGTCAGGCGCACGGTGTACATCCCCGGCGGCACGGCGGGCGACATCGTGCGCACGCCCCACAGGATCATGCCGGGGAAGGTCGCGGCGGGCGCGGTGCGAAGATCCCACTGGAGCATGTTGAGCCCCGCCTCGGCCGGCATCGCGGGTCCGGCCCAGCGGTCGCGGGCCGGGGCCGGCGCCGCTTCGCCCTCCGCGGCCGTCGAGTCCCCTTCGGCGGCCGGGTCGGGGCGCTCGGCCGGCTCGTAGGTGCGCAGCACCGTCCCCGCCGCATCCAGAATCTCGAGCCGCGCCTCCTCCGGCGCCTCCCGGAACCACCACGAGAGCGTGGCGCCGTTGGCGGAGCGGTGCGCGGTGGCCGGATCGAACAGCGCGACCGCCTCCTCGGTCAGCCCGGGGCGCGCCTGCCGCAGCGGCGCCAGGTTGTCGAGCACCCAGAACCCGCGGCCGTGGCTCGCGATCGCCAGTTCGTTGTGCTCCACGATCACGTCCGACACCGGCAGGTCCGGGAACCCCGGGTTCAACTCCTGCCAGTTCGCGCCGTCGTCGTACGACACGTACATGCCGTGCTGCGTCCCGGCATACAGCATTTCCTCCCGGTTCGGGTCCTCGCGCACCGCGTGCACGTACGCCTCATCCCGGATCCCGTCCACGATCTTCGTCCAGCTCGCCCCGTAGTCGTCCGTCTTCCAGATGTAGGGGGAGCGGTCGTTCAGGAGCGGCTTCCGCACGGAGATGTACGCCCGGCCCGCATCGAACGCCGAGGCGTCGATCTGGCTGACGCGCCCGAAGTCCGGCATGTCCGGCGGCGTCACGTTCGTCCACGTCGCGCCGCCGTCGCGCGTTACGTGCACGAGGCCGTCGTCCGACCCCGCCCAGATCACGTCGATGTCCACCTTGCCCGGCCCGACCGAGAAGATGGTTGCGTAGACCTCGGGTCCGTTCATGTCCCCGGTGATCGGCCCGCCGGAATGTCCCAGCGTCATCGGATCGGCGCGCGTGAGGTCGCCGCTGATCGCCTCCCAGTCGTCGCCCCCGTTCGTCGTCTTCCAGAGCCGGTTCGACGACGCGTAGAGGACGTTCGGATCGAGGGAGGAGAAGATGATGGGGAACGTCCACTGCCAGCGCTCCACCATCTCGCTCGCCGGCTCGCCCGAGTAGAACCAGGGATAGGGGTTCACCTCGCGCGACGTGCCGAGACGGCGGTTGAAGCGGTCGATGTAGCGCCCGTTGTTCGTCCCCGAGAAGAAGATGTCGATATCCTTCGGGTCCGGCGCGATGTAGCCCGGCTCTCCGCCCCCGGCCCGGTACGCCACGTCCATCGAACCCTCGGTGATGCTCGCGGGCTGGCCGCCGCCGAACCCGGGCGCCTGGCCGAAGCCGAGCCGGTTCGCGTTCCAGGCGGAGGGCAGGCAGAGCGTCGAGTTGTCCTGCTGCGAGCCGCAGACGTGGAAGGGCACGTGGGCCGTCGTCACGCCGTGGTAGAACTGGGCGGTCGAGAACTCCTGGTCCGTCCAGTGCTGCCCCGTGTCGAAGCTGACCGCGCCGCCGCCGTCGTTCGCCACGACGAGGTGGGCGGGATCCTCCGGGCTGATCCAGAGGTCGTGGAAGTCCCCGTGCGTCCCGTTGTTGATGACCTCGTACGTCGCACCGCCGTCCGTCGAGCGGAAGAAAGAGGTGTTCTGCACGTACACGACGTCGGGATCGTGGTGGTCGGCAAAGACGTGCGTGTAGTAGAAGGCCCGCTGCCGGATGCGGCGCTCGTCGTTGATCAGTTCCCACGTGTCCCCGCCGTCGTCGCTGCTGAACAGCCCCCCGTCGGCGTGCTCGAACAGGGCGTACACGCGCTCCGAATCCGCGCTCGACACGGCCAGCCCGATCTTCCCCACGACCCCCGACTCCGGCATGCCCGGGTTCCGGGTAATCTCCGTCCAGGTGTCGCCCCCGTCGGTGCTCTTGAACATCCCGCTTCCGGGGCCGCCGGAGGACATCGTGTACTCCTTGCGGAAGGCCTCCCACAGCGCGACGTAGATCACGTCGGGGTTGTTGCGGTCGAGGGCGATGTCGACGGCGCCCGTGCGCTCATCGCGGAAGAGGATGCGCTCCCATGTGTCGCCGCCATCCGTGCTCCGGAAGAGGCCCCGCTCTTCGCTCGGCACGCTGTATTTTCCGAACGACGCGACATAGACGATGTTCGGATCCGTGGGATGGATCCGGATGTTTGCGATTGCGTCGGATTCGGAGAACCCGACGTGTTCCCACGTCTCGCCCGCGTCCCGGCTCCGGTACACGCCGTCCCCCGGCATGATGTTGCCGCGGATGCAGGTTTCCCCCATGCCGATGAAGATGAGGTCCGGCTCGGTCTCGGAGACGGCGACCGCCCCGACCGACGCCGACGTGATCTTGAAATCGGTGACCGGGAACCAGTTCTCGCCCCCGTCCGTCGTCTTCCACAATCCCCCGCCGGTCGCCCCGAAGTAGCCCTCCAGCGGCCGCCCCACGACGCCGCTCGTGGCGATCGAACGCCCGCCCCGGTCGGGACCGAGATTCCGCCATCGGTATCCCGCCAGAAACGCGGAATCCAGCGTGACCGCCCCGGGGGCGACTTCCTGCGCCGCGAGCGGGCGCGAGTGGCCGGGACCGGCGAACGGTACGAACAGGGAGAATGCCAGCAGTGAAGCGAAGAGACGCGGGATGCGGTTCATGGCGTGGCTCCGGGCGTAGTCGACGATGACGGCTGATCGTCCGCCGAAGATACACAGCTGGAAGGACAGCGGAAGGCGGCTCGAGGGGGCGCCGGGGTCACGACAACCCGGCGACCGAAGTATGTTGCCGGATGAAGGAAACCAACGACGGCGTGCTGGAGTTTCCGGCGGCGACCGGGTCCCGCGCGCGCGGACGGGTCAGGGTCGGCTACCTCGGGCCGCCCGGAACATTCAGCGAGCAGGCGGCGCGGACCTACGACCGGGCGGCGCGCCACGTCGCGTTCCGGGACATTGCGGGCGTCGTGCAGGCGGCGGACAGCGGGGACGTCGACGAGGCCATCGTCCCGCTGGAGAACAGCACGGAGGGCCCCGTCACGCTCACGACGGACCTCCTCGTCCACCACACGGACCTCCGGATCCGGCGCGAAGTCATCCTTCCGATCCACCACTGTCTGCTGACGGAGGGCAGCGTCGATCTCGACGAGGTGAAGGTCGTCTATTCCCATCCGCAGGCGATCGCCCAGTGCCGCGCATCTCTGGCGCGCCTGGTACCGAACGCGGAAGCCGTGGCGTCGCTGAGCACCGTGAGCGCGGTGCAGGACATGCAGATCGAGGGGCCGGGGGCGGCGGCCATATCGAGCTGGCGGGCGGCCGAGGTCCTCGGCGCCTTCGTGCGCGCATCCCCCATCGAGGACGTGCCGGGAAACCGCACCCGGTTCGTCGTGCTGGCGCGGAAGGACCACGAGCCGACCGGGAGGGACAAGTCGTCGATCTGCTTCGACTTCGCGGCGGACGGACCGGGCACGCTCTACCTGTCGCTCGGTGAACTGGCGGACCGCGGGATCAACATGCTCAAGATCGAATCCCGGCCCGCGAAGAGCAGCCTCGGGCGGTACATCTTCCTCATCGACCTGGAGGGGCACCGCACGGACCCGCTCGTGGCGGAAGCGCTGGACCGAATCAGGGAGCGTGCGTCGTCCTTCAAGATCCTGGGTTCCTACCCGAAGGCGGCGACACCGGAAACCTGAGAAACCGGGTTCGTTATCCCGCGACCCTCGGCGGCGTTCCCAGTCGCGTCAGATTCGTCCCGAGGACGCCCTCCACGGCGGCGGCCCGGGCGAGGAGTTCGAGGTCCGTGCCGGAGGGTCCCATCAACTGCAGACCCACGGGCATGCCTTCACCGTCCAGCCCGGCGGGAAGCGAGATCGCGCACATGTCGAGCATGCTGGCGGGGCAGGTGCCGGAGAGCATGGCGCGGTTAGCCTTCCGGTAGGCGTTGAGTCGGGCGAGCGCCGCGAGCGGCGGCGGCGAGATCGGGAGCGTGGGCGCGGCGAGGAGGTCGATCCGTTCCGCGTCGAGCCGGGCGTGAAGGTCGGTCGAGAGTCGGCGGCGGTGCTGGTGAGCGGCGATATACTCGAGCGCCGGCACCCCGGTCGCCGCCTCCAGCCGCGTTCCGATGATGGGATCCAGCAGCGGAATCCAGGCCGGCAGTTCACGTTGCAGGAACCCCACGAATTCGGGCTGGACGATGGGTCCGGAGAGGTAGCGTTCCGCGGCTTCGTCCAACTCGGGAGCGTCGAGCTCGAGCACGTCCGCGCCGGCGGCGCGCAGCTCTTCCAGCGCACCCTCGACCACGGCGGCGATCGCGGAGTCGGCATCCGTCCACAGACGGCAAGCGGGAACCCCGATCCTCAGCCCCGAAACCTCTTCCGGGACCGGGTCGGCCGGCGCGTCGCCGGTGCGCGCGAGCGAGTCGATCGCGCGGAAGGCGTAGCGCAGGTCCTCCACGGTGTGGGCGAGCATCCCCACCGTGTCGAGTGAGGGGCTGAGAGGGACGACGCCGGTCGTCGGCCAGCGGCCGGTGGTGGGACGGAGGCCCACGACGCCGGTCGCCGACGCGGGGATGCGGATCGACCCCCCCGTGTCCGTGCCGAGGGCGATCCGGGCCGAACCTTCCCACAGACTCACCCCGGCGCCCGCCGACGACCCTCCCGGGGCCCGGTGATCGACCGGATCCCACGGGTTCACGGGCGTCCCCGTGTTGGGGTTCAGCCCGACTCCGCCGAAGGCGAACTCGACGGTGTGCGTCTTGCCCGTGAAGATGGCGCCCATCCCGCGCAGCGACGCCACGAGGAACCCTTCGGGCCAAGGGGGGAGCTCCCGCTTCGTGCCGGCGTACAGCGAGTATCCGTCGAGGGCATACAGATCCTTGACGGATACCGTGACGCCGGCGAGGGGGCCCGGATCGTGGCCGCGGCCGGCGGCGTCGTCGATGGCGTCGGCCTGCCGCCGCAGCGCCCCGGCGTCGAACGCGATGTACGCGTTCAGATCGCTGGCCTCGTGGCGACGGATCGCGGCGTCCGCCTCGCCGCGCGCCCCCCCGAGACCCCCTCGGACGTCCGCCGCGACGCGTCGAATGGGCGTGTGAGTCACTGGTGTCATGTCCCGAAAGTACCTCGGGTTATTCGATCCGGTACTTCATGCTGGCGCTCACCGCCCAGTATCCAAGCCGAGAAAAATCCAGCGTGGAGACGTAGGGTGTGACCCCGTCCGCGTGCACGGGCGCGTGGCTTCGAATCGTCGTCCACTGCGCGTCCACGCTGAAGTCGGGGGCCTGCACCCAGCGGCCCTTCAGGCCGATGGAGACCTGATCGGAGAGGGCGTAGTCCACGCCGGCCAGGAGCTGGAATCCCAGTCCGATCTCGGCGACGTCCGTCGACAGCTCGCTGACCGTTCCCGCCGCCGCGCGCTGCCAGTCGGGCGACGCGCCAGGCTCGGCGCGCGATCCGCCGAAGACCTCGAGGTAACCCTCCGCGATCGACTTGCGTGCGAAGCCGAGGTAGTAGCGGTAGGCGACCTGGGAGAGCCCCCCTCCCACCCCGAGGTAGGGCGTCAGGCGGCCCCCCGTCGGCAGCGACCAGGTGAGGTTGGCGAAGAACTGCCGACCCCGGAACTCGGAGATGTCCCCCCAGGGCGGGCGACCGGGACTCCATTCCGTCTCCTTACCGGTGATCGCGGCTCCCGCCTGCGTACCGAGCATCAGCAACGTGTTGTGGATGATCTGGTGCCGCTGCAGCGCCTCCAATTCGACACTGAGCGGCCCGAGCGAGTACCCGACGGCAACGCTGCCGGTGAGGCCCCACTCCGGGTCGTAGGAATACACACCGCCCAGGTCCGAGCCGGCGAGGCAGCCCGCGTCCCGGGGCGCGTCGGCCAGATTCGGGTACAGCAGCCGATCGCAACGGGTGGGGCTGTTGGGCCCGGACAGCGTCGACTCGGTAGCGGCTCCCTGCGCGAAGCCGACCCCCATGGACACGTAGAGCCCGCGCGACCCCTGCGCGGAAAGGGTCGAAGCCCCGGCGAGCATCGCCGCGGCGAGGAAGGTCCCGGCCGCGAAGATCCGCCGCCGGCTTGATCCTGAATATCGCATCATCGTTTCTGCTCTCATATGGAGTTTGTGGCTGCTTCCAGAGGGAGGCAGCGGAAATGGCCTACACTAAAGTTCCGCGAGCACCGCAGCGGCCCGATCAACCTCGTTTCCGGGCGTGCTGACGAGCGCGCCCGCCACGTGAGGCCGGATCGCATCCAGCACCTCGCGGGCCACGGCGACACCCTCGCGCGCGGCCGCTTCGACGCCGTGCGCCTGTGCCCCCGCCATACGCTCCAGCACCTCCAGCGGTACATCCACGCCGGGCACCTCGTGCGCCAGAAACTCGGCGTTCTCCAGCGACAGAGGGGGCCACAGGCCCACGAGGAGCGGGACGCCGAAGCCCTCGATCTCGCGCGCGAAGGCGAGGAAGTTCTCCAGGTCGAAGATGGGTTGCGTGACGGCGAAGTCCGCGCCCGCCTCGGCCTTCCAGGCAAAGCGCCGGATCTCTTCCTCCGGGTCGACGGCGCCGGGGTTCACGGCAACGCCCTTCACGAACGAGGTCGGGGCCCCGATCGAACTCCCGCCCGGATCGAGGCCGAGGTTTAGCTGCCGGACGATGTTCGTGAGTCCGATGCTGTCGATGTCGTACACGCCGCCGGTGTCGTAGGGTCCGCCGCGCGGGGGATCGCCGGTGATGAGGAAGACGTTGCGGAGACCGGCCGCGGCGGCGCCCAGGAGGTCGCTCAGCATGCCGAGCATGTTGCGGTCGCGGCAACTGTAGTGCGGGACCGTCTCCATGCCGAGTTCGCGCTCGACGACGATCGCGGCGGGAAGCGAGGCGACGCGGCTCCGGTGGGCGGGGCCGTCGACGATGTGGACGGTGTGCACGCCGGCGTCGCGGAGCCGGGCGGCTCCCGCCACCAGTTCGCCCGGGTCCCACCCGTGCGGCGGCGTCAACTCCGCCGCCCCGACGAACTCGCCGCGCGCCAGGCGACGTCCGAGTGCCGAGCGGTCCGCGAGCGGAGGTGGCTCCGCCGCTTCGCGGCCCCCCGCGTCGCTCGGGGAGGAGACGGATACGCGAGCCGGCCCGGGGCCGTCGGTGCCGAGCAGCGTCGCCGTCAGTCGCGTGTGTTCGGGCGACGTGCCGCAGCACCCTCCCACGAAGCGGGCCCCCGTCTCCACCATGCGCCGTGCGTAGCGGGCCATGTATTCCGGACTCGCGAGGTAGATCTTCCGGTCCCCGATGTCGCGCGGCAGCCCCGCGTTGGGCGACGCGG
Source organism: Candidatus Palauibacter polyketidifaciens (assembly GCF_947581785.1). Taxonomy (NCBI): domain Bacteria; kingdom Pseudomonadati; phylum Gemmatimonadota; class Gemmatimonadia; order Candidatus Palauibacterales; family Candidatus Palauibacteraceae; genus Candidatus Palauibacter; species Candidatus Palauibacter polyketidifaciens. The sequence goes on from NZ_CANPVO010000039.1 coordinate 109,083, forward strand.
ACACCGGCCGCGATGTCGCCGCCACCATCCGCTCGACGCCCAACAACATCGAGGAGGGCCCGACCGAACAGTTGAGGCCGATGACGTCCGCCCCCGCCCCCTCCAGCGCCGCCGCCGCGGCTTCGATCGTGGCACCGTACTCCGTGTGGCCCGCGTCCCCGAAGGTCATCTGCGCGAAGACCGGCGCATCCCCCGCGACCCTCCGCACCGCCCGCACGGCCTGCAGCAGTTCGTCGAGATCGGAGAACGTCTCGAGCATGAAGCCGTCGACGCCGCCTTCCGCGAGCCCGGCGACCTGTCGTCCGAAGAGGTCGGCCGCCTCATCCACTGACGTGGGGCCCCAGGGTTCGATGCGGATGCCGAGCGGGCCGATCGCCCCGAGCACTTCGGCGCGCCCTCCGGCCGCCTGCCGGGCCAGGCGCGCGGCCCTCACGTTGATCTCGTGCACGGACGGCTCGAGGCCGAACGGTTCGAGTTTGACGGGGTTCGCCCCGAAGGTGTTCGTCTCGATGAGTTCCGCCCCGGCCCGCACGTAGTCGGCGTGGACGCCAAGTACGAGGTCGGGCTCCGAGAGGTTCAGTTCGTCGTAACACTGGTTCACGAAGACGCCGCTCTCGTAGAGCACCGTGCCCATCGCACCATCGATCAGGTGGACCCCGTCTCCCGCGATCCACTCCCTCAGCCGGCCGCTCATGCCGTCGCCTCCGGAACCGGATCCCGGTCGTACGCGAGGTTCGGCGAAAGGCGGCGCTCCGCCTCGGTGAGCGAGATTCCGCTGCGTGCGGCGTAGTCCTCCACCTGGTCGGCCCCGATGCGGCCGAGGCCGAAGTACCGGGCCTCCGGCCGCGCGAAGTACCACCCGGACACCGAGGCGGCGGGGTGCATGGCGTAGTTTTCCGTGAGGGCGATCCCGATTCGACGCTCCACCTCGAGAAGGTCGAAGAGGAGCGCCTTCTGCGAGTGGTCTGGACACGCCGGATAACCGGGGGCCGGACGGATCCCGACGTAGCGCTCCGCGATCCGCGCCTCGTTGTCGAGCCCTTCGTGCGGGGCGTATCCCCAGATTTCCTTCCGCACGATCTCGTGCAGACGCTCCGCCAGCGCCTCGGCCAGCCGGTCGGCGAGTGACTTCGCGAGGAGGCTCTGGTAATCGTCCGCCGCCGCCTCGAAGCGGGCGCAGAGGGCCTCCAGGCCGATCCCGGCCGTCACGGCGAAGGCGCCGCTCCAGTCGGTGGCGCCCGAGATCTCGGGCAGGACGAAATCGGCCAGGCTGACGTTCGCACCCGATGAGCGGTCCATCTGCTGCCGGAGGTGCGGAACCCGCAGCAACTCGCGGCGGCCGCCCTCCGGAGAGAAGAGGACGAGGTCGTCGCCCCGCGCGCTGGCCGGATACAGCCCCGCGACCGCCCGCGCCGTCAGGGACTCGTCGGCGACGATCCGGTCGAGCAGCCCGCGGGCATCATCGTACAGCGACCGCGCCGCCGCCCCTCGTTCGGGATGGTCGAGCAGCGTGGGGAAGCGTCCCTTCATCTCCCATGTCTGGAAGAAGGGGGTCCAGTCGATGTATTCGACCAGTTCCTCCAACGGGAACGGGTCGTACACGTGCACGCCGGGTTCCCGGGGGGACGGCACCGCCACGGCCGCGTCGACCGAAAGCCGGTTCGCGCGGGCCCGCTCGAGCGTGGCGAGCGGGCGCCTCCCCTCGCGGTACTCGGCCCGCACGCGCCGGTACTCGGCGCGGGTCCGCTCCACGAACTCCGCTCCGTCGCCGCCCAGGAGCTTGCCCACGACCCCGACGGCCCGCGAAGCGTCGAGCACGTGCACGGTCGCCCCCGAGTACCGTTCCTCGATCTTGACGGCGGTATGCTTCCGCGAGGTCGTCGCGCCTCCGATGAGGAGGGGCACCGCGAACGCCTCCCGTTCCATCTCGCTCGCCACCCGCACCATCTCGTCGAGCGACGGCGTGATCAGGCCGCTGAGCCCGATCGCGTCCGCGCCGTGGGCCCTCGCCTCCGCAAGAATGCGGTCCGGGGGGACCATGACGCCGAGATCCACGGTGTCGTAGCCGTTACACTGCAGCACGACGCCGACGATGTTCTTCCCGATGTCGTGGACGTCCCCCTTCACCGTCGCGAGGAGAATCGTCCCCTTCCCCTTCCGGGCCACCACTTGGGAACCGGAGTTGGCACCCGCCGCGGAGGTCGCCCGTGCCGCCTTCTCCGCCTCCAGGTGAGGGACGAGGAAGGCGACGGCCCGCTTCATCACGCGCGCCGACTTCACGACCTGGGGCAGGAACATGCGACCGCTCCCGAACAGGTCGCCGACGCGGTTCATCCCCGCCATGAGCGGCCCCTCGATGACCTCCAGCGCCTTGCCGTACAGGAGACGGGCCTCCTCGGCGTCCTCTTCGATGTGTTCGACGATCCCTTCCACGAGCGCGTGCTCGAGCCGCGTCTCGACGCCCTCCGAACGCCAGGCGTCGTCCACCCGCGTCTCGATCCCTTCGTCCCGGATCCGGCCCGCGAGATCCGTCAGCCGCTCGGTCGCGTCGGGCCGGCGGGCGAGGAGCACATCCTCCACCGCTTCGAGCAGTTCCGGGTCGATGTCGTCATAGAGCGGAAGCCGTCCCGCGTTCACGATCCCCATGTCGAGTCCGGCCGCGATCGCGTGGTACAGGAAGGCCGTGTGCATCGCCTCCCTCACGGCGTCGTTTCCCCGATAGGAGAAGGAGATGTTGCTGATTCCGCCGCTCGTCATCGCGCCGGGGAGTTCGTTCTTGATCCGGCGGACGGCCTCGATGAAGGCGACCCCGTACCCGTCGTGTTCCGCGATCCCCGTGCCCACGGCGAAGACGTTGGGATCGAAGATGATCTCCCCCGGACGGAACCCGGCGCCGAGCAGGAGGCGGTAGGCGCGGGCGCAGATCTCCAGCTTGCGGTCCACAGTGTCCGCCTGCCCCCGTTCGTCGAAGGCCATGACGATGACGCCGGCCCCGTAGCGGCGGATGAGGGCCGCCTGCTCGAGAAACGCCTCCTCCCCCTCCTTGAGCGAGATCGAGTTCACGACCGCCCTTCCCTGCGTACACTTCAGCCCCGCCTCGATGACCTCCCAGCGCGAGGAGTCGATGACCGTCGGGACGCGGGCGATGTCGGGTTCCGCCGCGATGAGGTTCAGGAAGCGCGTCATCGCGGCCTCGGAGTCCAGGAGACCCTCGTCCATGTTCACGTCGAGGAGTTGCGCGCCGTTCAGCACCTGGTCGCGCGCGACCTCGACTGCTTCGTCGAAGGCGTCCTCACGGATCAGCCGCGCGAAGCGGGCCGAACCCGTGACGTTGGTGCGCTCGCCGATGTTCACGAACAGCGTGTCGGGCCGGATCGCGAGCGGCTCGAGACCCGAGAAGCGGGGCAGCGGATCGATCAGGGGCACGGGTCGCGGCGGCACACCGTTCATGCGCTCCGCGATCGCCCGGATGTGTTCCAGCTCCGTCCCGCAGCAGCCGCCGACGAGGTTGAGGAGCCCGCGATCCGCGAAATTGCCCAGCAGGTCGGACATATGGGCCGGCGTATCGTCGTATCCGCCGAACTCGTTCGGCAGGCCCGCGTTGGGGTGGCAGCCCACGGGAACGTCGGCCACGGCGGAGAGTTCCGCGACGTAGGGCTCGAGTTCCTCGGCTCCGAGCGCGCAGTTGAGACCGACGAAGAGGGGGTCGGCGTGACGGATCGAGAGCCAGAACGCCTCGACCGTCTGCCCCGAGAGCGTGCGTCCCGACAGGTCCGTGATCGTCCCCGACACGGCGATGGGGATCTCTTCGCCAAGCTCCGCGCCGACTTCGAGGATGCCGCAGATCGCGGCCTTCGCGTTGAGCGTGTCGAACACCGTCTCGACGAGCAGCACGTCGGCGCCGCCTTCCAGCAGCCCCTCCGCCTGCAGGCGGTACGCGGCGGCCAGTTCATCGAAGGTGACGGCGCGGAAGGCGGGGTCCTCCACGTCCGGAGAGAGGGACGCCGTCCGGTTCGTCGGACCCAGGCACCCGAGTACGAAGCGGGGACGGGTCGGGTCCCTGCGCGTGAAGTCGTCGGCGGCCCGGCGTGCGAGCCGCGCGGCCGCCACGTTGACTTCGCGGATCAGGTGCTCGTTGCCGTGTTCGGGCGAGATGCCGTAGTCCGCCTGGGAGATGGCCTGGGCGTTGAACGTGTTCGTCGTGATGAGATCGGCCCCGGCCTCCAGGTAGCTGCGGTGGAGGGACGCGATGTCGTCGGGACGGGTGACGCACAGCACGTCGTGGTTCCCGAACAGCGGCTGCGGATGGCCCGCGAGCGGGCCCGCGCGATAGGCCGCCTCGTCGAGGCCCAGCCGCTGGATCATCGTTCCCGTGCCGCCATCCATCAGGAGGATGCGCCGGTCGAGCGCCTCCCGAATCTGTGCGACGCGTTTTCTTCGGCCTTCGGACACGACGTTCACCCCAAAAAAAAGCCCGGTCGCCAAAGAATCGCGCCCGGGGCGTGGCTCTTTAGCGATTGTTTTGCGTGGCTGCAATCCGCCTCAAATCACCACGTCCGGATTCCCCCGGCAGACGCCAAACTAGCGCTCTCGCGGCGCCGACGAAACTTGGATCGGACTCCATTAAACGATGTCGCGGGAAGATGTGTCTGGCCTTACATGCAAAACTGGCGTCTGGCGAGCCGCGCGGTGCTCCTCTCCGCGGCTCTCGCGATAAACGGGGTGGGGTGGGGGCTTCACGGGCAGCAGGAGGGGCTCTCACCGCCCGAAGGACCCGAAGCGACCGTCTTCAGGGGAGGCGTGTATCCGGCGGCCGTGGACGCGGTGCGCCGCGAGGGCGCGCTCTCGATCGACGGCCGACTCGACGACCCGGCGTGGCAACCGGCCCCCATCATCACGGACTTCGTCCAGGGCGTCCCGCTGGAGGGAGCGGATCCGTCGGAGCCCACCGAGGTCCGGGTCGTGTTCGACGACGGCGCGATCTACGTCGCCGCCCGCTTGTACGAGAGCGACCCAAGCGTGATCCGGGCGCGTCTCACCCGCCGGGATGAACGGGGTTCCTTCGATTCCTTCAAGCTCTCCCTCGATCCGAACCGGGACGGGCTGACCGGCTACGAGTTCGAGGTCAGCGCCGCCGGCGCCGAGACGGACCGGTACCTGTTCGGCGATACGCAGGAAGACGTGAACTGGGACGCGATCTGGGACTCCGCGGTGCAGGTCGACGACCGAGGGTGGACGGTGGAGATGCGGATCCCGCTCTCCCAGATCCGCTACGAAGCCCGCCCCGGCATGCAGACGTGGGGCATCAACTTCGAGCGGCGGCGTCTCGAGACGAACGAAACGGACTACTTCGCCCTGCAGTCGCGCACGGCCCGGGGGCGAGTCAGCCAGTTCGGCACGATCGACGGCCTGCAACTCCCCCGATCGAGCCGGAGGTTCGAGGTCCGGCCCTTCGCCGTGTCCCAGTACCACACCGCCCCCGCGACGCCCGGGAACCCGCTGTTCGACGGCACCGAGATGGAGCCGCGCGGGGGGCTCGACATGAGCATGGGGATCGGCTCCGCCTTCAGCCTCGATGCGACGGTTTATCCCGACTTCGGCCAGGTGGAGGTGGACCCCGAGGTCATCAACCTCACGGCGTTCGAGACGTTTTTCCCGGAGAAGCGCCCCTTCTTCGTACGCGACGCGCAGATCTTCACCTTCGCCGGCTCGCGCGGCGGCCGCTTCGGTGGCGGCAAGGCGCTCTTCTTCAGCCGGCGGATCGGACGGGAACCGCGGGGATCCGGACCTTACGAGGCGGACTTTCACGACGAGCCCCACGTGACGTCGATCCTGGGGGCGGCGAAGCTCACGGGCAGAACCCGGAGTGGTCTCTCCGTAGGCGCCCTGGCGGCGGTCACCGGACAGGAGATGGGGCAGGCGTTTTTTGCCGAGGATGATTCCCTCGGAAGGTTCGTGGCCGAGCCCCAGGCCGAGCACGCGGTCGTTCGGCTGCAGCAGGATTTCCGCGGGGGCGCGAGCAAGATCGGCGTGATCGGCACCGGGCTCAAGCGGGAGCTCCCGGGAGACGGATCGTTCGATTTCCTCCCCTCCGAGGCGTTCAGTTTCGGGGTCGATTTCGAACACCAGTGGGGCGGACGCCGCGGCCGCGACTATCGTCTGTGGGGGTTCTACTCGGGCAGTCTGGTCCAGGGATCGAGCGATGCGCTCCTCCGGCTGCAGCGCAATCCCACGCATTACTTCCAGCGCCCCGACGCGACCTACCTGGCGGTCGACTCCACCGCTACTTCCATGTTCGGGAGCGACTGGCGGGTACAGCTCGAGAAGGAGGGCGAGCACTGGACCTGGGGCACATGGGCGGGCCAGCAGACACCGGGCTTCGAGGTCAACGACTTCGGTTTCCTCACGACCGGCGAGCGGCTCGACGTGGGAGCCCGTATCGGATACCGGGAGATCAGGCCGGGCAACCTGTTCCGAAACTACAACATAAGCCTCTTCACCTACCACAACTTCCGTCACTCGCTGCTGGAGAAGGTGTGGGGTCCGGACCATTTCCGCCGGTCCTACGACACGGGCGCGGCGTGGATGAGCGGAAGGTTCACCTTCCTGAACAACTGGGCCTTCAACCTCAACCTCTCGTATTCGCCCGAGTCCCAGTCCGACACGCAGACCCGCGGCGGTCCGCTCATGACGGAACCCGCGGAGTTCAACGTGCGGGTGGACGCGAACACGGATCGGAGCCGGTCGTTCCACGTGTCGCCGCGTTTCTCGTACCGCGTGGCGGCGCAGGGCCGGGGGCACGACTTCAACACGGGCCTGAACATCTCCTATCGGCCGCTTCCGAACTGGCGGTTTTCGCTGAGCCCGAACTACACGGACAGGCGGGATGCAGCGCAGTACGTGACGCGGACGAGCACCCTCGACTACCTGCCGACATACGGGACGCGATACCTGTTCGGAGACCTCCAGCGGACGGGATTCTCGATGGAGACCCGGCTGAACGTGTCCTTCACGCCTAACGTCAGCCTCCAGCTCTATGCGCAGCCGCTCCTCTCCGCGGGTGACTATCTCGGCTATCGACAGCTCGAGGCCCCCGGATCGTTCGACTTCGTCGAATACGCCGAGGGGCGGGCCTACCGCTTCAACGGCGTCGTCACCGGCTGCACGGACGGGACGACGTGCGCCTTCAACGGCTCGCGCTATTTCGACTTCGATGGCGACGGCACGCTGGACTACTCCACCCGGGACCGCGACTTCAACATCCGTTCTCTGCGCGGCAACGCGGTGTTCCGCTGGGAGTACCGCCCGGGTTCCGAGCTCTTCCTCGTCTGGCAGCACGCGCGCCGCGAGAGCGTCCCGCTCGGCAGTTTCGACCTCAATCGGGACCTGGAGGGGCTGTTCCTCGCGCCGGCCGAGAACGTCTTCATCGTGAAGGTGAGTCACTACCTCTCCATCTGACCCGCCCCGCCGAGCCCGGATTCTGGCGCGAGCCGTGCGGCAACGGCTAACGTCCCGCTAACTGACCGGGTCTTTCCGCGGCTGATGGACCCCGACCGTACGGGGTTCCCGCGCCGACACCGGATCGGGCCCGGAGTGATGAGTTGCGGAGCGACCCACCCCACGGAGACGAACGCCTTGCCGATGAGTCCTCTGTGCCTGACGGACGTCACGCTGCGGGAGATCGAACTCCCGCTCCGGGAGCGGTTCATCATCTCGTCCGGATGGGTCGAGAACCGCCGCATCCTTCTCCTTGAACTCCGCGACGAGAGCGGCGCCACGGCCTGGTCGGAGTGCGTGTGCGGGGAGGAGCCGAACTACTCCCCCGAGACCGTGGACACGGCGCGGCTGGCGTTGCGGCGATGGCTGTTGCCGCGGGTGCTGGGGCGGGAACTCGAGAGCCCGGAGGCGGTCAAGCCCCTTCTGGACGAGGGCGTTCAGGGCCACCCCATGGCCAAGGCCGCGATCGAGATGGGCATCTGGGGCCTGAGCGCGGAAGTCCGGGGCGTCTCGCTGTCGGAGCTCGTCGGAGGGACCCGGGAGCGGGTGCCGACGGGCATCTCGCTCGGCCTCCAGCCTTCGCCGGCCGCGCTCGTCGAGAAGGCGCGGCAGGCGGTCGAGCAGGGCTACGGGAAGATCAAGCTCAAGATCAGCCCGGAGAAGGACATCGAGTACGTCGCGGCGGTGCGCGAGGCGCTGGGGCCCGACCGTGAACTCGCCGTCGACGCGAACGCCGCGTACACGCTGGACGACACGGACCGCCTGGCGGAACTCGACGGTTTCGGACTGATCATGATCGAGCAGCCGCTGGCCGCAGGCGATCTCGTGCGCCATGCCCGGCTCCAGGAACGGCTCGCCACCCCCGTCTGCCTCGACGAGTCGATCGTGGACCCGGCGTCATGCGAGGACATGCTGGCGCTCGGCAGCGGGCGGATCGTGAACATCAAGCCGGGTCGCGTCGGCGGGTTCCGGAACTCCCGGGAGATCCACGACATCTCGGCGCGGGCCGGGGTCCCCGTCTGGTGCGGGGGGATGCTCGAGAGCGGGATCGGACGCGCCTACAACGTGGCGCTGGCTTCGATGGCAAACTTCCGGCTTCCCGGCGATCTGTCGCCGAGCGCCCGCTACTGGGATCGCGACGTCGTCACCCCTGAGTGGACGATGAGCGCGGATGGCTTCGTGACGGTGCCGCGCGACCGGCCCGGGATCGGCGTCGAGGTGGACATCGAGCGCGTGGAAGCGCTGACGCGACGGAGCGAGACGGTCGCCGCCCCCGGCGTCCGCGTTCCGGCGTGACGGAGTTTCGCGCGATCGAGACGCTCGAGGAGTGGCGTGCGTGCGTACGGCTCCAGGAGATGACGTGGGGGGAGGGGTTCTCCGACATCGTTCCCGCCTCCGTCCTCCAGGTCTCGCAGAAGATCGGCGGCTTCACGGGCGGGGCGTTCGAGGGCGGGCGCATGATCGGCTTCGTCTATTCCCTGCTTGGGCGGTTCGAAGGTGTCCCCTCTCACTGGTCGCACATGCTGGCCGTGGAGCCGTCCGCGCGCGGGCGGGGCCTGGGCCGCGACCTGAAGCTCTTTCAGCGGGAGTCTGTCCGGTCCGATGGCATCCACACCATCTTCTGGACGTACGACCCCATGGTCGCGCGCAACGCACACTTGAACCTGAACCGGCTCGGTGCGACGGTGCTTCGCTACGCGCCGAACATGTACGGCGCCGATACGGGGAGCCCCTTGCACGCGGGGGGGGAAACCGACCGGTTCATCGTGCGCTGGGATCTCGACGGCCCGGAGACCCGCCGGGCCCTCGACGACGGAGCCCGGCGCTCGGCCCGGCGGCTCCACGTGCCGCTTCCGGATCCGGCATGCGTCGTGCCCCGGCCGGGAGGAGGCGGCGCGGCGGAGGTCGGACTGCCGGGTGGCGACGAGGTCTACGTCGAGGTTCCGGCGGATGTCGAATCGCTGCCACCCGGCGGGTCGCTCGTGCGGTGGCGCGAAACGGTGCGGGACGCGTTCCTGGCCTATCTCAGGAGGGGATATGCGGTGGAGAGCCTTGTCAGAAATCCCTCGACGGACCGGTGTTTCTATGTCCTGCGCCGCAACTGATCACGTGAGCCCGCCGGTCGCGGCGACCCGCGGCCGGATGTGGGCGGCCGGCATCCTGGGGCTCCTCGCGCCTCTCGCTCCGGCGGCTGCCTCGGCCCAGAGCCCGTATTCCGTCGAGGACATCCTCTCCGCGCCCTTCGCCACGGATCTCACCGCCGCGCCGGTCGGAGCCGCTTTCGCCTGGGTCCGTTACGACCGGGGCGTCCGCAACCTCTGGGTCGCCGAGGGCCCGGAGTACGTGGGTCGCCGGCTCACGGACTGGAGCGAGGACGACGGTCAGGATCTGTCCCAGCTCCGGTTCACGCCCGACGGGCGTCAGGTCATCTTCGTGCGCGGAGGCGGGCCGAACCGGTCCGGTGAGATCCCGAACCCGCGCTCCGATCCCGAACCGGCGACGCAGATGGTGTGGGTGGCGGGGCTCGACGGGACCTCGCGGCCGCTCGCTGAAGGGAGTGCCCCGGCGATCGCGCCCGACGGACG